>JANYBC010000003.1 GCA_025360965.1 Anaeromyxobacter sp.
CGTCCGGCTCTTCGAGCGCGACCGCCGCCGCGTCCTCACGACCGCCGCGGGCGTGGCGCTGGTGGCCCGGGCCCGGCGCGTGCTCGTCGACGCCGACGACCTGGCCAGCGCAGCCGCCGGGCTCGGCGACCCGCTGGCCGGACCGCTCCACCTCGGCGTCATCCCCACCGTCTCCCCCTACCTGCTCCCCGGCACGACCGCGGCGCTCCACGCCGCTTGCCCGCGCCTCCAGGTCCGCTGGACCGAGGACAAGACGGCCGACCTGCTCGCGTCACTGCGGGACGGGCGGCTCGACGGGGTGCTGCTGGCCCGGGTGGCCGGGCTGGAGGATCTCGAGCAGACCACCGTCGCCGACGATCCCTTCGTGCTGGCGGTGGCTCACGGCCACCCCCTGGCCCGTGGCCGGCGCCCGGCGCGGCTGGCCGACCTCGAAGGTGAGACGACCCTGCTGCTCGAGGAAGGCCACTGCCTGCGTGACCAGGCGCTGGCACTCTGTGCGCGCTTCGAGGTCGAGGAGGCCGACTTCCGCGCCACCAGCCTGACCACCCTGGTGCAGATGGTGCTGGGCGGTGCGGGCGTGACCCTGTTGCCGGCCATGTCGCTCCCGGTCGAGAACCGGGGCGAGGCGCTGGCGGTGCGGAGGTTCGAGGCTCCGGCGCCTTGGCGGACCATCGTGCTGGCCTGGCGCCGCCAGTCCTCTCGCGCGCCGGCGCTCGGGCAGGTGGCCGAGGCCCTGCGCGAGGCGGCGCGGCGTCACTGAGCCGGCGCCCTCAGAGCAGGCCGCGCGACCGGGCGCTGCTGGCCAGCTTCTCCTTGAGCCGCTCGAAGCGCTTCCGCAGCGCCGCGCACCCGGCGGCGTCGTCGGCCTCGCCCATGGCCGCGGCCACCTCATGCCAGGGGAGGTCGCGGTCGATGCGGAGCACCTTTCCCATGGCGTACCGTCATCGGGGTTGCCTCCAATGGGATCGGCCCTGCCCGGCGCCCTACGCCACCTCAGTTGTTAAGTTGGATGGAGAGCCAGCCCAACCCATCGCCGAGATGACGCGCTGACTTCCCCAGGGGTGGCTGCGTGGCGGTACAGGCTGGAAAGCCCGATTCGCCCGTCGCCGTGCCGCGAGTTGTCGACCGTCATGGCGAGCAGCCCTTCCGCGACGAGCTGCTGAGCGTCGAGCGGCTGGACGAGCGCGCCCGCTCGCTGGCGGCCAGGTTCACGGTCGACCCGTCGGGCAGGGCTGCCCGCAGTGTCTTCCCCCGCTTCGAGGACAACGTCCGGGTGCTGCGCGAGATCTACCGCGCCCTCGCCGATGACGTCCGGCGCGGCGAGTTCGTCACCGCCGCAGCCGAGTGGGTCCTCGACAACTACCACCTGGTGGTCTCGGAGATCCGCGACGTCCGCCAGAACCTCCCGCGCCGCTACTTCCGCGAGCTGCCCAAGCTGGCGGCCAGGGAGAAGGCCGGCACCGCCCGCGTCTACGCCCTCGCCGTCGAGCTCATCCGTCATAGTGATAGCCGCCTCGACCACGCCCAGTTGGTGCGCTGGCTCGACGCCTTCCAGACGGTGGCCCCACTCACCATTGGTGAACTCTGGGCCTGGCCGAGCATGCTCAAGCTGGCGCTCGTGGAGAACCTGCGCCGGCTCGCCGCCGAGACGCTGGCGGCCCACACCGCCCGGCGCCAGGCCGACGCCTTCGTGGCCCGCATCGACGCCGAGGGCAAGGGGCCGCCGCCCCCGCTGCCGCGCGACCTCCACCCCGCACTGGTGGTGCAGCTGCTGCAGCGGGTGCGAGAGTACGGCCCCCGGCTCTCGTCGGTCCGGAACGCCCTCGACGCCCACCTCGCCTCCCGCCACGCCACCACCGAGGAGTCGGTCAGGGGTGAGCACCAGCGCGAGGCCGCCTCACAGGTCTCGATCGCCAACGTCATCACCAGCCTGAGGCTCTGTGCCTCGCTCGACTGGTCCCAGTACGTCGAGGCGGTCAGCCTGGTGGAGCGGGTGCTGCAACGGGACCCGGCCGGCGTCCACGGCCGCATGGAGTTCCTCTCCCGGGACCGCAGCCGGCAGGCTGTCGAGGAGTTGGCCGACCCGAACGGCGAGGCCCAGGTGCGGGTCGCCCTGCGGGCCGTGGAGAGCGCCCTCCTGGCCGCCGAGACCGGAGGGATCGGTGCCCGCGCCGCGCACGTCGGGTACCACCTGATCGGCAAGGGGCGTCGCGAGCTCGAGGCCGACCTGGCCTGGCAGCCCAAGCCGAAGGCCCGCCTGCGCCGCTTCGCGTTCGCCCACGCCACCGTCCTCTACCTCGGCGCCCTCACGGTCTGCACCGCGGCACCGGTCCTGGCCGGCGCTGCCTACGCCCGCCAGCACGGGGCCGCGGCCTGGATGCTGGGCCTGGTGTCGCTGCTGCTGCTCCTGCCGGCCAGCGACGTGGCGGTGGCGATGGTGCAGCGACTGGCGGCCCGCATCGCCCCGCCGCGGTTGCTGCCGCGCATCGACCTCTCGGCCGGGGTCCCAGAGGAGGCGCGGACGCTGGTGGTGGTGCCCAGCCTGCTCACCAGCGTGGAGGGCGTCGCGCAGCAGCTCGAGCACCTCGAGGTGCTGGCCTTCGGCAACCTCGACCCGCACATCCACTTCGCCCTGCTCGGCGACTTCGCCGATGCGGCGGCCCGCGACATGCCGGGCGACGCCGAGATCCTCACCGCGGCCAGGGACGGGATCGCCGCGCTCAACCTGCGGCTCGGCGAGGGGCGCGGCGACCGCTTCTTCCTGCTGCACCGGGCCAGGCAGTGGAACGACCGGGAGGGCGCCTGGATGGGCTGGGAGCGCAAGCGCGGCAAGCTGGAGGAGCTCAACCGGCTGCTGCGCGGCGCCACCGACACCAGCTACGACGTGCAGGTGGGGGAGATGGGGGTGCTGCCCCGCGTCCGCTACGTCATCACCCTCGACTCCGACACCCGCCTCCCGCGCGACGGCGCCAGGAAGCTGATCGGCATCATCACCCACCCGCTCAACCGCCCCGTCTTCGACCCGGCCTGCGGCCGGGTCACCGAGGGTTACGGCATCTTGCAGCCGCGGGTCAGCGTCACCACCGCCAGCGCTGCGGGCTCGCGCTTCGCGCGCATCTTCGCCGGGCACACCGGCGTCGACCCCTACACCACCGCCGTCTCCGACACCTACCAGGACCTCTTCGGAGAGGGCAACTTCACCGGCAAGGGGCTCTACGATGTCGACGCCTTCATGGCGGCGATGGAGGGGCGCGTCCCGGACAACACCCTGCTCTCCCATGACCTCTTCGAAGGGCTGCACGCCCGCACCGGCCTGGTGACCGACATCGAGGTGGTCGACGACTACCCCTCCAGCGTCCTGGCTCACGCCCGCCGCCAGCACCGCTGGACCCGTGGCGACTGGCAGATCCTCGGCTGGCTCTTCCCCTTCGTGCCGACCCGCCGCGGCCTGGTGCGCAACCGGCTCCCGCTCCTCTCGCGCTGGAAGATCCTCGACAACCTGCGGCGGGCGCAGATCGCCCCTGCCACGGTCACCCTCCTGCTGCTGGCCTGGACCGTGCTGCCTGGCAGCCCGGCCGCCTGGACCGCCGCGGTGGTGGCGGCGCTGGCCTTCCCGCTGATCCTGCTGGGAGCGGAGATCCTGGCCGGCCCGCGCCCCCACCAGGCGCTGGGGACCTGGCTGCGGGGCCTGTTCGAGGACTGCGGCAACGCCGCGGAGCGCCTCCTGCTCCAGCTCGCCTTCCTCGCCAACCAGGCCTATGGCATGGCGAACGCCATCCTGGTCACGGTGGTGCGGCTCGCCATCACGCGGCGGCGGATGCTGGAGTGGGAGACGGCGGCCGCCAGCGCCGCCCGCGGCGTGGGGCTGGAGCTCGGCTCGGGGGCGCGCTCATTCTTCCGGGCCATGGCCGCTGGCCCGGCCATCGCCCTGGGCGGGGCGCTGCTGGTCGTCGCCTGGCGCCCCGCCGCCCTCCCGGTGGCGGCCCCCATGCTCCTGCTCTGGGCCATCGCGCCGTACCTCGCCTACCGGCTCTCCCAGCCCACGGTGGTCCGTGACCTCGGCCTGGGGGAGGAGGACCGGCAGTTCCTGCTGGGAGTGGCCCGCACCACCTGGAAGTACTTCGAGGCCTTCATGGTTGCAGGGGATCACTTCCTGCCGGTCGACAACGTGCAGGAGACCCCGCCACAGACGGCCCACCGGACCTCCCCCACCAACATCGGAATGGGGATGCTGGCCACGCTGGCGGCCCACGACCTCGGCTTCATCGAGACCCGCGAGCTGGTGGAGCGGCTCGACGCCACGCTGACGACCGTCGAGGGGCTGGAGCGGATCGAGGGGCATCTGCTCAACTGGTACGACACGGTGAGCCTGGCCCCGCTCCTGCCCCGCTATGTCTCCACCGTCGACAGCGGCAACCTCGCCGGCGCCCTGGTGGCCCTCTCGGCGGGGCTCGGCCAGCTCGGGCGGGAGCAGCCGCCCGCCGAGGCCGGCACCGCAGGCCTGGCCGGCCGGCTCGAGGGCCTCTCGCGGCGGAGCCTCGCCTTCGCCGAGGCCATGGACTTCCGCTTCCTCTACGACCTGCGGCGCAGCCTGCTGTCCATCGGCTACCGCGACGCCGACGCCGACGGGCCGGGGCGGCTCGACACCTCCCACTACGACCTGCTCGCCTCCGAGGCCCGCCTCGCCAGCTTCCTGGCCATCGCCAAGGGCGACCTCCCGGAGAAGCACTGGTTCCACCTCGGCCGTGGCGTCACCAGCGTCCACGGCCACCCCACCCTGCTCTCCTGGAGCGCCACGCTCTTCGAGTACCTGATGCCGCTGCTGCTGATGCGCTCCTACCCCGACACGCTGCTCGACGAGAGCTGCCGGATGGCGGTGCGCCGCCAGCGCGACTACGGCACCGAGCGGGGCGTGCCATGGGGCATCTCCGAGTCGGCCTACGCCCTCGTGGACTACCTCGGCACCTACCAGTACAAGGCGTTCGGCGTCCCGGGCCTCGGCATGAAGCGGGGTCTGGCCGACGAGCTGGTGGTGGCCCCCTACGCCAGCGCGCTGGCCGCACTGGTCCACCCGCCCGCCGCCGCCGCCAATCTGCGCCGCCTCGCCGGCGAGGGGCTGCTGGGCGAGTACGGCTTCTACGAGGCCATCGACTACACGCGGCGCCGTGCCGACGAGGCCGACGCAGGCCCGCCCGGCCGGGCCCCGGGCCACCGCCTCATCGTGCGCACCTGGTTCGCCCACCACCAGGGGATGACGCTGGCCGCCATCGCCGAGGCGCTGACCGGCCACCGCATGGTAAAGCGCTTCCACTCCGACCCGCGCGTCCAGGCCACCGAGCTGCTCCTGCAGGAGCGCGTGCCGCGCCACGCCGCCTACGTCAAGCCGCGGCCCGACGAGGTGGGGCGGGTCACGTCGCCGGTGCCGCCGGCCGCGGTGCGGCGCTTCCGCTCGCCGCACACCTCCTTCCCGCACGCGCAGTTCCTCTCCAACGGCCACTACACCGCGGTGGTGACCAACGCCGGCGGCGGCACCAGCTTCTGCCGCGGGCGCACCGTCACCCGCTGGCGGCAGGACGCCACCCGCGACCCGGGCGGCCAGCACCTCTACCTCCGCGACGTCCGGAGCGGCCGGGTCTGGTCGCCGACGCACCACCCGACCGACCAGGAGAGCGGCGACGACCTGGTGCTCTTCACCATGGAGAAGGCGACCTTCCAGCGGCGGCACGACGAGATCGGGACTCGGCTCGACGTGGCGGTCTCCCCCGAGCACGACGTCGAGGTTCGCCGGCTCGAGGTGACCAACCATGGCAGCCGGATCCGCGAGCTGGAGGTCACCAGCTACGCCGAGGTGGTCCTCGCCTCCCACGCCGACGACCTGGCCCACCCGGCCTTCGGCAAGCTCTTCATGGAGTCTGAGTACCTCCGCGAGAGCGGCGCGCTGCTCTGCCGGCGGCGCCGGCGCGCCCCCGAGGACGAGGAGCTCTTCGCCGTCCACGTCATCGCGCAGGAGGGGCGGACCCAGGGGCCGCTGGAGTGGGAGACCGACCGGGACCGCTTCCTCGGCCGCGGCCGTGGCCCCGAGGACCCGCAGGCGCTCGACGGACGTCCGCTCACCGGCACCACCGGCGTGCTCCTCGACCCCATCGTGAGCCTGCGGCAGCGGGTGCGGCTGGCGCCGGGGGGCGTGGTCCGTCTCTCCTTCGCGACCGGCGTGGCCACCAGCCGCGAGACGGCGCTGGCGCTGGCGCAGCGCTACCACGATCCCGCCTCCACTCCGCGCACCTTCGCGCTGGCCTTCGCGCACGCCCAAAGCCGGCTCCACCACCTCGGCATCTCCAGCGAGGAGGCGCTGCTCTTCGAGCGACTCGCCTCGCGGGTGCTCTACGCCGACGCCTCGCTGCGCTCCGGGCCCGAGCTGCTGGCCCAGAACCACCTGGGGCAGGAGGGGCTCTGGGTTCACGGCGTCTCCGGCGACCTCCCGGTCCTGCTGGTGCGGGTGGTCTCCGACACCGACATCGGGCTGGTCCGGCAGACGCTCAAGGCGCAGGAGTACTGGCGGCTCAAGGGGCTGAGCGCCGACCTGGTGATTCTGAACGAGCACCCCATCGGCTACCTCGACGAGGTGCAGGCCCAGCTCACCGCCCTGCTCGACGAGGGGCCCTGGCTCGACTGGAAGCACCGGCCCGGCGGCGCTTACCTGCTGCGCGGAGATCGGCTGACCGCTGCCGAGCGGCTCCTGCTCGCCGGCGTGGCGCGCGCGGTGCTGTTCGGCAGCGGCGGGTCGCTGGCCCAGCAGCTCGATCGCCCGGAGCTGCCGTCCGCCGAGGCGCCGTCACGGGCGCTGGTCCCGCTCTCTCCGCGACGGGCCCCCTTCCCGCACGGCGCCCCGCCCGAGATCCCGACCCTGCTGCTCGCCAACGGGCTCGGCGGGTTCACCGAGGGTGGGCGGGAGTACGCCGTGGTCCTCGAGGGCGGCGCCGAGACGCCGCGCCCCTGGGTCAACGTCATCGCCAACCCGGGCTTCGGCACCGTGGTCACGGCCTCGGGGGCGGCCTTCACCTGGTCGGGGAACAGCCGAGAGAACCGGCTCTCCCCCTTCGCCAACGACCCGATCAGCGACCCGACCGCCGAGGCGATCCTGCTCCGCGACGACGATGGCGGCGAGGCCTGGTCGCCCACCCCGGGCCCGCTGCCCCGCGATGGGACCAGCGGCCGCTTCCTGGTCCGCCACGGCGCCGGCGTCACCCGGTTCGAGCGCGCCGCCCACGGCATCCGCAGCGCGCTCGACGTCTTCGTCGACCCGGTCGATCCCGTGAAGTTCTCCTCGCTGCGGCTCACCAACGAGACCACGCTGCGGCGTCGCCTCTCGGTCTTCGCCTACACCGAGTGGGTGCTGGGACCGCCGCAGCCCGGGCAGGGGCAGCACGTGGTGACCGAGCGCGACGACCAGACCGGGGCGGTGCTGGCCCGCAACGCCTGGAACCGCGAGTTCACCGGGCGCGTCGCCTTCGCCTGGGCAGGCCACCCGGTCCGCTCCGCCACCGGCGACCGAACCGCCTTCCTGGGGCGCAACGGCAGCCTGGCGCGGCCGGCGGCGCTCCAGCTCGAGACCTTGCCTGCGCGCTTCGGGGCCGGGCTCGACCCCTGCGCGGCGCTGCAGGTCACCGTCACCCTCGATCCCGGGGAGACGCGCCATCTCGTCTTCCTGCTCGGCGAGGGGCACGACCTGGCGCAGGTGCACGCCCTCATCGAACGCCATGGCCGGCCCGACGCGGCCGACGCGGCGCTGGCGGCGGTGCGGCAGGGCTGGGACCTGACCCTCGAGGCGGTGCAGGTGCGGACGCCCGACGACTCCTTCGACCTGCTCATGAACCGCTGGCTGCTCTACCAGGATCTCGGCTGCCGGGTCTGGGCCCGCACCGGCTACTACCAGCCTGGCGGTGCCTTCGGCTTCCGCGACCAGCTCCAGGACGTCACCGCCCTCACCCTGGCCAGGCCGGAGCTGGTGCGCGAGCACCTGCTGCGCGCGGCGGCGCGCCAGTTCCGCGAGGGGGACGTCCAGCACTGGTGGCACCCGCCGAGCGGGCGGGGGACGCGGACCCGCTGCTCCGACGACCTGGCCTGGCTGCCCTGGGCCATGGCCCAGTACGTCCGGACCACCGGCGACACCAGCGTGCTCGACGAGCGCGTCCCCTTCCTGGAGGCGCCGCCGCTGGCGCCCGGGGTCCAGGACGCCTACGGGCAGCCCCAGGTCCTGGGGGAGGACGGGACCCTCTTCGAGCACGGCGTGCGGGCGCTCGACCGGGCCCTCACCGCCGGCACGCACGGCCTGCCGCTGATGGGTGGCGGCGACTGGAACGACGGGATGAACCGGGTGGGGAGCGAGGGGCGGGGCGAGAGCGCCTGGCTCGGCTTCTTCCTCCACGGCATCCTCGACGACATCGCCGCGCTCTGCCAGGAGCGCGGTGACCTGGCGCGGGCCGGCCGCTACCGCGCCGAGGCGGTGCGGCTGGCTGGTGCGCTGGAGCGGACCTGGGACGGCGAGTGGTACCGGCGCGGCTACTACGACGACGGCACGCCGCTCGGCTCGGCCGAGCGCGACGAGTGCAGCATCGACTCGATCGCCCAGTCCTGGGCGGTGCTCTCCGGCGTGGCCCCACCGCGGCTGGCGGAGCGGGCCATGGACTCGGTCCGAACCCACCTGGTGCGGCGCGGGGCCCAGGTGGTGCTGCTGCTCGATCCGCCCTTCGACCGCTCCGCGCAGGCCCCCGGCTACATCAAGGGCTACCCGCCCGGCATACGCGAGAACGGTGGCCAGTACACCCACGCCGCCGCCTGGATCGTCATGGCGCTGGCCCGGCTCGGCAGCGGCGACGAGGCGGCCGAGCTCTTCCACCTGCTCAACCCGGTCAACCACGCCCGCACCGCGGCCGAAGTGGCGCGCTACCGGGGCGAGCCCTACGTGGTGGCCGGCGACGTCTGCGCCCACCCCGACCACGCCGGGCAGGCCGGGTGGACCTGGTACACCGGGGCTGCCGGCTGGCTCTACCGCGCCGGGCTGGAGAGCATCCTGGGCCTGCGCCGACACGGTGACACCTTCGAGCTGTCGCCCTGCATCCCCGCCGGCTGGCCGGGCTTCTCCCTGCGCTGGCGCGTGGGCGACACCCGCTATGAGATCGAGGTCACCAACCCGGAGCGGCGTTGCCGCGGCGTGGCCACCGCCGAGCTCGACGGCGTCGCCGTCAATCCCTTCGCCGTCCCGCTGGTCGCCGATGGCGCGACCCACCGGTTGCGTGTCGTGCTGGGCGAGACTCGTTAGGGCGGGCCCGCGCTACCCGAGCGCCAGCGCGCAGCGCAGCAGAAGGTCGAGCAACTGCCGCCGCTCCTCCTCGCCGAGGTCGGCCAGCAGGGCACGCTCGACCTCCTCGACGCTGGCGTGGCCGGCGGCGACCATCCTCTCCCCTCTTCGGGTGTGTTGACCCGGACGGCCGGTGGCCTGGGATGCCCCGCGGGTCGCCGGCGACGCCAAGCCCGCTGACCGGGGGCGATATCGGTCCCGGGCCTCCCTAGCGCTCACCGCCGGAGCCGGGCGCCCCTCCGCCGGGGGGTGATCCTGCCGATCTTGATCCGGCTGCTCGACAATCTCGTCTGGATCGTCTAGATCCTTCAGCGCCTCCCCGTCAGGGAGTCCATGTTTCACCGCGACGGCACACAGCCGCGCGTTCACAGACAGAAAAGAGCACGACAGCAATGGCTACCGGCACCGTGAAGTGGTTCAACGACGCGAAGGGCTTCGGATTCATCACGCAGGACAGCGGTGGCGAGGATGTCTTCTGCCACCACACCGCGATCCAGGCTGAGGGCTTCCGCTCTCTCGCCGAGGGTCAGAAGGTGGAGTTCGACGTGACCAAGGGCCCGAAGGGCCTGCAGGCGGCGAACGTCCGTCCCGTCGCCTAGTTTCGCCCGTCGCGAACATTTCGCGGCTAAGAGAAGCCCGGCCTTTCGAGGTCGGGTTTTTCCGTTTCTGGAGGCCTGCATGACCGACTTCAACGCCGTCGCCGCCAGCTGGGACGACGACCCGGCCAAGGTGCTCCGCGCCCGCCAGGTCGCCGAGGCCGTCCGCGCCGCGGCGCAGCTCACGCCGGCCACCAGCGTGCTCGAGTACGGCTGCGGCACCGGCCTGCTCGGCCTCTCCCTGGCGCCGCACGTGGCCCGGGTCACGCTGGCCGACTCCTCCGACGGCATGCTGGAGGTGCTTGGCCGCAAGCTGGCCGGCGGGGCGGCCCCCAACGCCAGGGCGCTCAAGCTCGACCTCACGCACCAGCCGCTCCCGCCGGACCGCTACGACCTGGTCTGCTCGCTCATGACGCTGCACCACGTCCACGACCTCGACCGCGTCCTGCCCCTGCTGCGGGCGGCGCTGGTCCCCGGCGGGACGCTCTGCGTCGCCGACCTCGACGCCGAGGACGGCTCCTTCCACGGCCCCGGCGCCGGCGTTCACCACGGCTTCGATCGGGCTGCGCTGGGGGCCAGGCTGCGCGCCGCCGGCTTTGGCGAGCCGGCCTTCAGCACCGTCCACCAGATCGAGCGGGTCGTCGACGGGGCCACCCGGCGCTTCGACGTCTTCCTCGCCGTGGCCCGGGCCGCCTGAGCGCGGGCACCACCCGCGGGCCGTTGTGCCCGGGGCCGTCCTCGGCTACTCATCCTCCCCATGGACACCCCCGACTCCGCGCTGGTCGCCACCGCCAAGGCCGGCGACCGCCAGGCCCTCGAGGCCCTGCTGGGGCGCCACCAGGCCCGCGTCTACCGCTTCGGCAAGA
>JANYBC010000129.1 GCA_025360965.1 Anaeromyxobacter sp.
GGCCTGCTGGCGACTGCTCCTCGGACACCGCTCCTCCCCGGCTGGACGGCCGAGTCTACCCGTGAACTGGCCGCTTCGCCGAATGAGCAAGCGGGTCGGGCGGGTGGTCACCGCCGCACAGCCGCCTATGGGTCATGGGAACGCACGCATCCGGGGTTGGTCAAGGGCTCCTTCTGGGGCACGGACCTTGCTTGGGAAGTCAACGCCTGCCTTCGAGGCCGTCGTCGGGAGAGACCATGAGCCGTGCAGACCAGCAGCCGGGCCACGCCGCCCTCGACGCCTACTTCGCCGAGATCCGACGCATCCCCCTGCTCACGGTCGAGGAGGAGCAGTCACTGGCCCGGCAGTTCCGCGGCGGCGACGGCCGCGCCGGCCACCAACTGGTGGCGGCCAACCTGCGCTTCGTCGTCAAGGTGGCCTTCGAGTACCGGGCCTATGGCCTGCGCATGCCCGACGTGATCCAGGAGGGGAACATCGGCCTGATGCGGGCGGTGCAGAAGTTCGATCCCGACAAGCGGATCCGGCTCATCACCTACGCGGTCTGGTGGATCCGCGCCTACATCCAGAGCCACATCCTCCGCTCCTGGTCGCTGGTCAAGCTCGGGACCACCCAGGCGCAGCGCAAGCTCTTCTTCTCGCTCTCGCGCACCCGGCGGGAGCTGGAGCGGGCCTCGCGCGAATCGATCGACGCCGGGGAGATCGCTCGCGCGCTCTGCGTGAAGCCGTCGGAGGTCGAGGAGATGCTGCTCCGGCTGGAGCGGCGCGACCAGTCACTCGACCTCCCGTGGGGAGAAGACGGCGGCACCAGCGCGGGCGACCGGCTGGTCGACGACGCGCCGACGGCCCACGACGAGCTCTCCTCGGCGGAGCAGCGGCAGCGGCTCGGCGACGGGGTCCAGACGGCGCTGGCCACCCTCGACCCCCGCGAGCGCTTCATCGTCGAGCGGCGCCTCATGGCCGAGCCTCCCATGTCGTTGCGGGAGCTGGGCGATCACTTCGGCTTCTCGAGGGAGCGGGCCCGCCAGCTGGAGCTGCGGGCCACCCAGAAGCTCAGGCTCGAGCTGGCCGACCTGGAGAGTGAAGCCGCCTGAGCGGTCGCGGTCACTGCCGGGCGGCCGCCGCCTGAGCGGTCGCTACGCCATTCCGTGCTTCTTGAGCCGGTAGCGGAGCGTGTCGCGCGACACCCCGAGCAGCCTCGCCGCCTTCGACTGGTTGCCGCTGGCCCGCTCCATGGCCTCGGCGATGAGGCGCCGCTCGACGTCGTCGAGCACCAGCCCCTTCTCGTCCACCGGCGGCACCAGCCGGTCCTTGGGCCGCTGCGGCGCCACCCGGCGGAGCTCCGGCGTCAAGTGCTCCGGGCGGATCTCGTCCCCGCCGGCGTGGAGGATGAAGGCCCGCTCGATGACGTTGCGAAGCTCGCGGACGTTGCCCGGCCAGTGGTAGGCGGTCAGCAGCTCCATGGCCGGGGGTGAGACCCCCTTCACCTGGCGCTTCAGGTCCTGGTTGAAGCGGGCGATGAAGTGGGCCGCCAGCGTCGGCACGTCGTCGAAGTGGTCGCGCAGCGGCGGGACCACCACCCGCACCACGTTGAGCCGGAAGAAGAGGTCGGCGCGGAAGCGGCCCTCGCTGACCCGCTCCTCGAGGTTGACGTTGGTGGCGGCGATGATGCGGATGTCGGCGTGCAGCTCGGTGACGCCGCCGACCCGGCGGAAGGTCTTGTTCTCCAGCAGCCGGAGCAGCTTGGCCTGCCCACCGGGCGGCAGGTCGCCGATCTCGTCGAGCATCACCGCGCCGCCCTCGGCGGTCTCGAAGAGGCCGCGCTTCTGGGTGTGGGCGTCGGTGAAGGAGCCGCGCTCGTGGCCGAAGAGCTCGCTCTCCAGCAGGTGCTCCGGCAGCGCCGCGCAGTTGACCTGGAGGATGGGCCGCTCGCGCCGGGCGCTCTCGAGGTGGATGGCGCGGGCCACCACCTCCTTGCCCGAGCCGCTCTCGCCCTCGATGAGCACGGTGGTGGTGTCCGAGCCGGCCAGCCGGCCGATGACGTTGCGGAGCTGCTCCATGGCCGAGGAGCCGCCCACGATGGCGTCGAGGGCGCTGGGCTGGCTGCGATCGGCGGAGAGGACGGCGATCTGCCGGCGGGTGAGCGAGGTGGAGAGGGCCCGGGCCACGGCGGCGTCGAGGGCGGTGAGCGGGAACGGCTTGACGAGGAAGTCGATGGCCCCGTGCTTCATGGCCTCGACGGCGACGTCGACGGTGCTGTGAGCCGACATCATCAGCACCGCCAGCTCGGGGTGGAGCCCGAGCGCCTGCCGGAGGGTCTGCACGCCGTCGATGCCGGGGAGCTTCACGTCGAGCAGCATGACGTCGGGCGGCGTGGCCGCGATGATCTGCAGGGCCTGCTCCCCCGACTCGGCGGAGAGCACCTGGTAGCCGTCGCGCTGCAGCCGCTCGGAGACCGACCAGCGGATGAGCTTCTCGTCGTCGACGACGAGGATGCGGGCGGGGGTCGAGGTCATGCGGTCAGTTCAGCGGCGCGCGGCGCCAGCGACTCCTTGAGCGTGACGGTGAAGACGGTGCCGCCTTCCGGAGGGCACGTATACCCGATGTGGCCGCCATGTTCCGCAACGATCCGCGCCGAGATGGCCAGGCCCAGCCCGTTCCCCTCCCGCTTGGTCGTGAAGAACGGCTTGAAGAGCTGCTCGCGCAGGTCGGCCGGGATGCCCGGCCCGCTGTCGGCGATCTCCACCACCACCAGCCCGGCCTCGCCGGAGCTGGCCTCGACCCGGAGCGTTCCGGAGCGCCCGCCCATGGCCTGGACGGCGTTGAGGCAGATGTTGAGGAAGACCTGCTCCAGTTGCGACGGGTCGGCCAGCACCTGCGGCAGCCCCGGATCGAGGCGGGCCTCCACGTCCACCAGCGTGCCGCGGCACTGCTGGCGGATCAGGAAGAGCACCTTGTCCAGGGTGGCGTTGACGTCGGTGGAGCGGAGCTTGGCCTTGGGCGGGCGGGCGAAGGAGAGCAGGCTCTCCATGGTGTTGGTGAGCCGGTTCACCTGGTGGCGCATCTCGCCCACCACCTCGGCGTGCTTGGGGTGGGTGGCGAGATCCTCGGCCAGCAGCTCCAGCGCCCCGGAGAGGCCTGCCAGGGGGTTCTTGATCTCGTGGGCCAGCCCGGTGGCCACCTCGCCGACCGCGGCGAACCGATCGGCGCGCACCATCCGCTCCTGGTAGAAGGCCTCCAGCTCGGCCTGGCTCCGCCGCAGCGCCGCCAGGGTGGCGTCGAACCCGCGCGCCGCCACCCCCAGCTCGTCGGAGCGCCCCTCGTCGGCCACCACCGTCAGCTCGCCGGCCTCGGCGCGGCGCATGGCCGCCACCAGACGATGCAGCGGGCCGACCGCTTCCCGCCCCAGAAGCCAGAGGGCGATGCCGAGCAGGGCCACCAGGGCCACCCCGGCCGACAGCGCCAGCGTGGCGGCCAGCTCGCGCTTGGCCTCCACCACCGGGTCACGGGAGAAGCGCAGCTCCAGCCAACCGCGCACCGGCGCCGTTCCCTCGTGGCAGCGGGTGCAGGAGACGGCGCTGAGGACCGGCTGGATCACCGCGTACTGGTTCTCCACCCCGCCCGGCTCGGTGACCACGGTGGTGTCCCCGAAGCGGTCGGGCCGTCCCCAGGGACGGGCGCCGACGTAGTTGGGATCCGAGGAGATCGAGACCTGTCCGCTCGGGGCGATGAGCGAGGCCGTGATCAGGTCGCTGCGGTGCGAGACCAGCGACTCGAGGAGCTGGGGCACCGCCTGCGGCTGGCCGGAGAGCATCACGATGGAGACCCCGGTCGCCACCATGTGCGCGAAGATCTCGGCGCGCTCCTGCCGCCCACGCTCCATGCCCGCGCCATAGGACTGGACCGCGCCGGCCACCATCGCGGCGAGGGTCAGCCCGAAGAGGACGGCGGTGGGGATGAGAATGCGGGCGCGAAGGCTGGCGTCGAGCCTGCCGAAGATCGTTTTCAGGGTTGGCATACCGGGGGGCGGTCTGCTGAGGATGGCCGCCATCATCCCAGAGACCCCCGCCCCAGGGAAGCTCGCTTGTTTGGACGCCATATTCTTCCAG
>JANYBC010000039.1 GCA_025360965.1 Anaeromyxobacter sp.
TCGCCCAGCTCAGGGACCGGATCGTCACCCGCCTCGGGTCGAGCGGCATCCCGGCCCGGGAGCTGGACCTCGAGGAGGTGTGGCGGCTCCACCACGACCTGCTCAACCCCGGTCGGGCACGGGAGGGACTCCCGCCGCCTCGCGTGCGCCTTCGCGACACACTCTGGGCCGAGGAGACTCTGAAGCGCGAGGGGCGCCACCTCGGCGAGTACACGGAGGCGGAGCAGCTCGCCAACGAGGACATCGAGGAGGCAAGTGGCCACCTTCGGCAAGGCGGCCTCTTTCGCCGGGTCGCCACGTTGAAGATGCTCCCGGAGGCTGGCACCTCCTACTTCGCCTCCGAGCCGCTCCTGGGACTCTCGACGGGCGCCGGCCCGCTACCGTACACGCTCGCTGTAACCGTCCACCTCCGGGCCCAGCGGGCGGCGCGCTGGCTCCTCAACAACCAGCACGCGCTCGTCCAGAGCCTACGGCAGGTGGTGCCCTTCCTGGAGCGCCACACCGTGGAACAGGAGGAAGCCGACCGCTCGAAGCGCGAGGCCATCCAGGGGCTCTTCGAGGAGCTGTCGTCGATGAGCAGCAAGATCGTGGCCCTCTCGGTCTCGCTCCTCCTCGAAGCCGAGAGCCTCGACGAGCTCGACGCCGCCACCGAGGCCGCGCGGAGCGCGTTCGCCGCCGCGGGCAACTCCGAGCTGCTCCAGGAGGAGGTCACCCAGCTCCCGGCCTTCCTCTCCATGCTTCCCGGCGCTGGGCGCTATCAGCTCCGCCGCAAGGGGTGCACCAGCCGCAACGCCGCCGACTTCCTGCCGGTCTACGCCCCCTGGCGCGGCACCTCCCGGGCGTCGAGCCTGCTCCTCACCCCCACCGGGGACGCCTTCCGCTTCGACCTCTTCGACAAGTCGAGCGGCGTGAACGCCCACCACGGCATCGTGGTGGCCGACACCGGCTCGGGGAAGAGCGTCACCCTGGGCGCGCTCACGCTCGACGCCCGGGCAGCCGGCATCGAGGCCATCCTCATCGACAACGGCCGCTCATGGGCGCCGCTCACCGAGTTGCTCGGCGGGGTCCACATCGCGGTGGACCTCTCCACCTCGATCTCGCCGTTCCTTCCCTATGCCCAGCTCGCCGGGGCGGACGGGGCCATCTCCAACGAGGAGATCGAGCATACCGTCCAGTTCATCGAGGTGTGCGTGGCCGACCGGACCCGGCCGCCGTTTGACAAGGTGGAGCGGGATGTGGTCTCGCGCGCCGTGCGCTGGCTCTACGAGACCAGGTTTAGACCGTGCCCGGAAGAGCCCGTCCTCATCGGCCACATCTCCGAGGCGCTGGCTTCCTACAAGTGGAGCCACCCGGACGACAAGGCCATCGCCAACGACCTGGTGCGCCGCCTCGGCATCTACTGCACGGGCCTCTACGCTGAGTTCCTCAACAGGCCATCGAAGCTCCGGTTCGACGCGCCGCTCCTCACCTTCGACCTCGCTCGCATCTCCGAGAACGCCTCGACCAAGGCGGTGGCGATGGCCACCATCATCCAGGCCATCACCAACCGGGCGATGGCCCGCCGCACCCGCACCCTCGTCGAGGTGGACGAGGGGCACGAGTACCTCGGCGCCGACGACGCCACCGAGCGGTTCCTCGGCGGCTGCTACCGGAAGATGCGGAAGTACGACACCGCGATGTGGATGATCTCCCAGAACCTGAACGACTTCCTCGGGTCGCGGGTCGGACGCGAGGCCATCGTCGGGAACAGCACCATCCGCATCTTCCTGCGGCACCTGGCCGGGAAGCACCGGTCGGTCATCGAGCACTTCGGCCTCTCGGCGCGGGCCGCCGAGGCCTTTGCCGGGCTCGAGATGAAGCCGGGCCACTACAGCGACTTCCTGCTCATGTACGGCGCCCGGACCACCGTGGTGCGCCTCGCGCTCCACCCGCTCGCCTACTGGATCCTCACCACCGACAAGGAAGACCTCGACTTCCTCGCCCGCGCCGCGGCGAGGAATCCGCGTCTCGACCGGCTCTCGCTTCTGCGCGAACTGGCGGCGCGCCACCCGCACGGTGTCGTTGGCCGGGCGCCCCCGAGCCGGGTCTCAGCGGCCTGAAGGAGAGTCACATGAGGAAGCCCAGGATGCAGACGGTCGTGGCGATGCTGCTGGTGGCCGGCACGGTGCTGTACGGCGCCAAGGCCGCGGCCTTCCTCGACTTTGCGGGAGACGCGATCCTCGCGGAGCTGCTCGCGAACGCCACAAAGCAACTCGCGGTCGCAACGCAGGGGCTCTCGGAGCTCCGGCGCAGCTACTCAGAGGTGAAGAAGATGGCGGAGTACGCCGACGACGCGGCCAACGCGGCGCGGACTGTCCAGAACCTCTCGGGCCGGCGCTTCGGAGACCGCTTCCTCACGGACCTCGACGCCACGCACCCTGATCCCGAACGCTACCGGCGGGATGCCCTTGGCGGCGTCGGGATGTCGGGAAGCGAATGGGCACAAGGCACCAGCACCCTTCAGCGACTCTCCACCTATTGCCTCGGGGATGCCCCGGCCGGCCGCCCAACCTGCGTGCAGCTCCGGAACGAGCTGGAGGGAGCCAAGGTGATGGCCGCGCTCGCTGCCACCTTCGGTCGGCCCGGGGCAGGCGGCGAAACTCAGGTGAAGGTGGTGGACGCCGAGGTGGCCGCGGCCATCCAGGGCGACGCCGCGCAGGGTCGGCTGGGCTCGCTACAGAAGGCCCGGGTCCGCGAACTGCTGCGCCAATGCAACTCGGCCGGCGACGTCTCCAGCAACCGCGACGCGAAGCGGCTCGCCGAGGAGTGCCGCGCCGCCGCCGAGCAGGCTCAGCTCCTCCACCTCGAGGAGGGGCAGGAGACGAACGTGAAGCTGGCCCAGATCGCCAGGCTCAACGCGGTGGGCGTCGAGCAGAAGAACGCCGACCTGAAGCGCGACCTGGCGGAGCAGGCAGCACGCCGCGCGGCACTGACCACGGGTCTGGATGCTCTCGCCGGGCAGCGCATCGGGATCAAGAGCGGTGGGCTGGGCTTCTGAGGGCGGCACATGACACCTCGCGCCCGCAGACTGTTGCTCCTCGGTGTCGCCACCCTGATCTTGGCGCCACTTGCGGCCCTTGCCGCTGGTCCGGCAGCCCGCGACATCGTCATCGACTTCCAGCATCCCGGCCCGATGCGAGACCTCCTCGGCAAGTCGCTCGGCGTGGCCAAGAGCTTCCTCTTCCTTGCGGTTTTCGCCGGCTACGCCCTTGAGGCCTTTGGTCGCTCGCCATCGGCCGAGCGGGACTACGGGGCGGTGACCTGGCGCATCGTCGTGGTGCTCTTCCTGCTCTGGAACTACCAGACGATCTTCGGGTCGATCATCAACCTCATGGACAGGATCGAGAGGGAGGTCGCGCCGCCATCTACCTGGGAGAAGCTCAAGTCGGAGGTCGTCAAGAACCAGACCTCGCTCGAGGACCTCTCCTCGGAGGGCGAGGTTCCGCAGCTGGCCAACGGGAAGCCGGAGCCGGCGGCCGGGTCGCAGGCCAGCAAGCCCTCAACCTTCACCTCTTGGGTCTACGAGGCGCTGATCGCCGTCTTGCAGCTCCTCGGCGAGGGGCTCGTCTTCCTCATCCGGTGGATGTCGAAAATCCTCACGGCGACTCTCTTCATCCTGGGTCCGCTGGCGCTCGTGGCCGGCATCCCACGCATGAGCAGCACCGGAACCCGCTGGTTCCATCGGTTCGTGACCATCGCAAGCTGGCCGATCTTCGCGGGCGTGCTGCTCGCAGTCATGGTCGCCCTCGGCGGCCAGGGTTCCCTGCACAAGAGCTACCTCGAGTGCCTGGTCGCTTCGCTGGTCATGCTGGTCACCGCGCTCTCGACACCCACGCTCGCAAGCCACGTGGTCGGCGGAGCGCTGCAGAACTTCGCCGCCGCCGGCTTCGGCTCCGCCAGAAGTGCGCACAAGGACGGGGCGGCGCCCGCGGCGAGGGCAGCCGCAGCGGTTGCTGGAGGCATCAAGGGGATGGTCGTCTCGGCGGTTTCCTCGGTGGCCGGTCGCGTCACGGGCGGAGCCAGTGACGGTACAGGTGGCGGTTCGGGCATCGGTCGCGGCGGGCATGGCGGTGGGGTAGTCGCCAATCCTCCCGGAGAAGAGCCCGCAGGAGGCCGCGGCGCGCGTGGGCGAGGCCAAGGCAGCGGTCGCGGCTCCGGACCCGCGAGGGGCGGTCAGGGGGCCCAAGCGAATGGCGGCGTCGTCGCGAACCGGGCGACTCCTCCGGCGCCTCAGCCTGCGCCGCGGGAAGCTCCCCAAGGCGGCACACCAAGTCCCGGAGGGAAGGGCTCCGGCGCTCGTTGATGGTCCCAGGCGTCGAAGGAAGCAGAGGAGAAACCGATGGAGCGGCGCGCGGTGATCAAGACGGAACGGAAGGGCAGCCTAGCGCCTCTGGGCTCTCCGCCCGCGGTCTGGGCCGCCTTCGCCACCCAAGGCGCCTGGAAGACATGGACCATCGTTGGCCTGCTCGGGCTCGTGGCGCTGCAGTCTCTTGCGGTCATCCGGCTCGCCACTCGCCCACCTGAAGTGGTGCTCCTCGACGCCGCGGGCGGCGCCACGCCGGTCCGCAGGTCGGTCGCCACCGATGCGCTCCTCAAGTTCCTCGCCGAGCGGACCCGCCCACCCGAGGTGGCCATCGTGCGCTTCACTCGCGACTTCCTCCACCTCGCGCTGGCGGTCAACTCCAGCACGGTCGAAGCCAGCTGGCCGGCCGCCCTCGCCATGATGGCGCCCGACCTGCGATCGCGAGTGGAAGCGGAGGCCGCGAGGAGCCGACTTGTCGAGACCTGGCGGCTCGCCCAGCGTAAGACCGACCTGGCCTTCGAGGACATCGTGCTCGAAGACCGGACGCCTAGCCTGCTCGCCATCCGGGCCACGATGTCCCGGCGGACCGGGCCGCTCGTCGAAGGAGCTGGCCCGAGCAGCACCGATCGGGTGCAGGTCGAGCTGGTGGCGCGCATCGTGACCCCGTCCCTCGAACGCCCGGACGGCTTGGAGGTGGCTGAGTGGCGGCTGACGCCCCATCCGGTTACGGAC
>JANYBC010000058.1 GCA_025360965.1 Anaeromyxobacter sp.
GGGCCGTGCGGCCCGAGGCAGAAGTCGACCCAGCCGGCGTGCCGGTAGAGGGTCAGGGTGGTGGCCCCCTTGGCGGCGATGTCGCGGATGATCTCGACCTTGTACTTCTCGCCCTGCCCCTCGAAGAGCGCCAGCGCCTGCACCATCGAGACCTCCTCGCGGAGGAAGGGGTGGTCGGCCTTGATGGCCTCATTGGTGGCGGCCTCGATCTTCTCCAGGTCCTCGGGCGTGAAGGGCTTCTCGCGGGCGAAGTCGTAGTAGAAGCCGTCCTCGATCGAGGGGCCGATGGTCACCTGGGTGCCGGGAAAGAGCTGCTGCACCACGCTGGCCATGACGTGGGCGGCGTCGTGGCGGGCCACCTCGAGGGCCTCGGGGTTCTTCGGTGTCACCACCTCGAGCCGGGCGTCGGCGTCGATGGTGCGGGTCAGGTCGACCGGCCTGCCGTCGAGCCTGGCGATGTAGGCGGCCTTGGCGAGGCCGGCGCCGATGTGCAGCTTGACGAAGTCGAGCACGCTGATGCCGCGCGCCGCCTCCTTCTTCGAGCCGTCGGGGAGCGTCACCTTCACGAGTTCGGACATGGGGTCAGCCTATCGCCGGAAAGAAGAACGGGACAACCGGTGACGGCTGGCCCGCGGGGAGCGCAGGATAACTCATCAGGGATCGGGAGCAAGCGCCCGACCCGCTCCTGGTCAGGAGGCCCAGCGGTAGCTGACGTACTTCTTCAGGTCGGAGAAGAGCGCCGAGGGCTCGCTGGCGTAGACCGCGGCCTTGGCCCAGCCCATCTTGAGGACGTTCCCCAGCTTCTTGTTGTGATCGTGGAAGGCGCGCTTCACCTCGCCCTCGAGGCGCAGGAAGTCTTCCGGCGCGATGGTGTCGCTCTGCACCGCCGGATCGGCCTTGTAGTAGTCGTTGGGGGCGACGCTGAAGAAGTCCTCGCGCCCCATGTCGGGCCGCACCAGGCCGCGTCTCACGCCCTCGTCGAACATCGCGGTCCCGGGGAACGGCTCGTAGACGCCGATGAGGGCCAGGTCCGGCCGCACCTCGCCGAGGAACTCGAGGGTCTGCTCCACATCCTCCCTGGTCTCCCCGGGGACGCCCATCATGAAGTAGCCGGTCCAGTGGATGCCCGACTGCCGGAGCAGGACGGCGGCCCGGCGCACCTGGTCGAGGTCGATGCCCTTGCGCATCTCCTTGAGGACCCGCTCGGAGCCCGACTCGATCCCCACCTTGATGAAGTTGCAGCCGGCCCGCTTCATGAGCCGGAGCAGCTCCTCGTCGATGAGGTTGAGGCGGGTGTTGCACTCCCACCGCACCCGCACCTTCTGGGCGATGAGCTGCTCGCAGAGCTCGACGACGCGCTTCCTGTTCACCGTGAAGGAGTCGTCCTTGAAGGTGAACTGGGTTGTGCCGTAGCGCTGCTTGACCGCCTTGATCTCGGCGATCACCCCCTGCGCCGAGCGGTACCCGACCCGCTTGATGTCGGTGGCGCAGTAGGTGCAGCTGTATGGGCACCCCCGGCTGGTCATGAGCAGGCCCATGTCCTCGGAGGAGTACTTCTTCTCGTTGAAGAGCAGGCTCCGGTCCGGGAAGGGCAGGCGATCGACCGCGGCGCCACGCTGCCGCGGCGGGTTCCGCACCACCCGCCCCTGCGACCTCCAGGTGAGCCCGACGATCCCGCCGAAGCCCTGGTCGCGGCGCTCCAGCGCGCCGAGCAGCTCCACCAGGGTCTCCTCGCCCTCGCCCCGCACCGCGAAGTCGAACTCACCGCAGACCGCCATGGCCTCCTCGTCCTTGGCGGTGGCGTGGGGGCCGCCCAGCACCACCGGGCACTGCGGCGCGGCCCGCTTGCTGAGCGCGGCCACGTGGAACGCCGAGGCGGCAAAGGTCGTGAAGGCCGAGATGCCCACCAGGTCGGGCCGGAAGTCGGCGATCACCCGGGAGACCTCGCTCCAGACCGGGTGCCCCTCCTCGTGGAAGGAGCGCAGGTACTCCGGGTACTTCTCCGGCAGCCTGGCGTAGTCGATGTTGGTCGGGTTCTCCGTCACGTCGGCGTCGTAGACCAGGACGGTGTGGCCCAGGTCGCGCAGCAACGTGCCGAGCGAGGCGATGCCGAACGGGAAGTAGCGGTTGTAGAAGCCGATGACCCGGTAGAACGGCGGGCTGATGAGCAGCACTCTCATGGTCTGCGTCTTGCTGAGTAGGCCCGGTCAGGATTGAACTGACGACCCCTACCGTGTCAAGGTAGTGCTCTACCACTGAGCTACGGGCCTTCGTTTGCAGCGGGGCCGGTTCATAGCGTGCGATCGCGCCGCTCGTCAACGCCCGCGAACCACCCGCCGCGCCCGTCCCAACTCGGCGACCAGCGTCCGCCCGTACTGGGCCCAGGAGACGGCGACGCAGGCGGCCACCAGCAGCCCGGTGGCGGCCACCCAGGGGGCCAGCGCCGCCCGCGGCGCCGCCTCGACGTCCCCGGCCAGCACCAGCAACACCAGCCCGACCAGCGTGGCGGTGGCGTACTTGCCGGCCCGGGTCGGCGCGATGGGGACCGGCCGGCCGCTCCACTGCAGCGCGGTGGCGGCCGACACCAGCGCCAGGTCGCGCCCGATGACCAGCACCGCCAGCCAGGCCGGGAGCCGCCCCGCCGTCACCAGCGCCACCAACGTGCAGAAGGCCAGCAGCTTGTCGGCGATGGGGTCGAGGATCTCACCGACCCGCGAGTGCTGGTTGAGCAGTCGCGCCGCCAGTCCGTCGAGCCCGTCGGTGGCGGCCGCCGCCGCGTAGGCCAGCAGCGCCGCCAGCGGCTCGCCGCGCACGTAGAGCAGCATCACCACCGGCGCCAGCAGCAGCCGGAGCGTGGTCAGGGCGTTGGCGAGCGTGAAGGGGCCGGCGTCCTGGCTACTTCCTTGAGGCGTCCCGCTCACGGTTCCACGTCTCCCATTCGTCGGTCGTGGCCAGGGCGAAGAGCTCCGGCTCGGCCGGGCTCCCGTCGGCGGCCACCTTCACCTGCATCATGCTGGTGACGATCCGCTCCCACTGCTCTCGGGTCACCTCCTTGGGGCCGGCCACCTGCTGGCGCGTCCCGGCCGGCGGCGTTCCGCCGTGCTCCGGCCTCGGCAGCGGACCGGCGGCCACCGCCACCGTCCCGCTGTAGACCTTCACGACCACGCTCTTGTCCTTGCTGGCGTCGACCCGGAAGGTGGTGCCGCGCACGCCGGCCACCGCGTTCTCGGTCTTGACCTCGAAGCGGGCCTCCCCGCCGAGCGCCTTGGTGACGCTGGCCCAGACGTTGCCAACGCGCAACTTGGCCGAGACCTTGCGATCGTCGGGCCCCTTCCCGAAGGCGGCCGCGGCCAGCTCGACCTTGGAGAGCGGACCGAGCCGCAGCACGCTCTGGTCGATGAGCGTCAGCTCGACGCGGGTGCGCCGCGCCGTCTCGATGACGTCGCCCTGGTAGATGGAGGCGCCGGACTTGAGCTTGACGGTCGAACCGTTGGCGGTCCGGCTGGCGTCGCCGTCGAGGAAGGTGATGCTGCCGGCCGAGGGGGCCTCGGGCGCGGCGGCGGGGGCGGCGAGGGCCACCGCAGCGACCAGCGCGGCGGCAGAGACGGCGACGGCGAAGGGGAGGTGGCGCATGGCTACTTGAGCTCCACCTCGACGGCGTTGGCGGTCACCTTCTTCACCTTGAGGCCGTAGCCCGGGTACTTGCGGCCCGCCAGGTCGGCGGCCAGGCCGTCGGCGGTGCCGGCCAGCGTGACCTCCAGCTCGGCGCGGCCGTCGTCGAGCGAGCGCTGCTGCACGTCCTTGACCCCCTTCACCGAGTTGACCAGCACGGCCTTGAAGCCGGTGAGGCGGGCGTAGTCCTCCACCCCCTTCACGACGAGGCTGACCCGCTTCATCCCCGACTGCTCGCGGCTCCAGACCTTGCCGATCTTGGCGAAGAGGTCGGCGGCCAGCTGCCGGCCCGCGGCCGAGAGCGCGCCGCGGCCTGCGGTGGTCTGCTCGAACCCCTTGCCGGCCGGGCCGGTGAACTCGGTGGCGGCGATCACCTCGCCGGTGTCGGTGCGGACGGCGCGGGCCGAGACGTTGGCCACCGAGGTGTAGAAGGTGCCGTTGTCGATCGCCATCTCGCCGAGCGGCTTGGCGATGGCGCGGCCCACGATCACCACCTCGGCGCCGGCCAGCTTGCCGATCTCCCGGGCCTTCTGGACGTTGGGATCGGCGCCGATGGTTTCCAGCGTCAGCTTGCCGGAGAGCACCTCGGGGTCGATGAAGCTGAAGCCCGACTTCTCCATCCGGTCCATGAAGGCGTTCTCGACGACGCGCAGGTCGGCTCCGTTGCCGCCACCCTGCCACCAGCCGGTGGCCTGCGAGGCGTTGATGGCCTGCTCGGCGACCAGCGTCATGATGCGCGGCATGCCGGCCCGCCGGTAGGCGATGCCGAAGGCCATCATGTCCTCGTCGAGCTTGGCTTCGGAGACCTCGCAGCGCAGCCGGGTCACCCAGGTGTTCCCCTCCTGCTTGTCCTCGAGGACCGTGAACTTCCGGATGTAGCCGGAGGAGTGCGAGTAGATCTTGTCCGAGAGCAGCCTGGCCTGGTCGGTCTCGGTGGAGGCGGTCACGATGGTGGTGGCCACCTGCTGGACGCAGGTGCGGAGGGCGTCGTCCTTGGCGGCCGCCTTGGCCGCGAGGACGTCGTCGACGATGGCGGCCTGGCCGGTCGCCTCGGTGGACCTGGACTCCTCCGCGGCGGTGGCGGAGGCGGAGGCGAGGAAGGCGATGACAAGGATGCGCTTCATGACGGTGGCTCCCCTTCTGCGCTAGTCGGTGATGATGACGACGCGGCCTTCGGCCAGGAACGGCGGCTTGGCGGCGAACGGCGCCGCGTCGGCCGCGGAGAGGACCAGGTTGGTCCCTTCGGCCCGGAGCGCCTTGACCACCACCGGGCGATCCCCGAGGCGGGCGCCGAGGTCGCGTCTGGCGGCGTCGAGGCTCCGGGCGTAGGCGGCGACGCCCCCGGCCTTGCGGGCCGACTCGCCGAGCGAGGCCGGTCCGTAGAGCTCCTTGCCGGCCTCGTCGAGCAGGCGCGGCGCCAGCGCCGGGGCCAGCTTGAGGCCGGTGGCGTCGATGACCACCGAGGTCGGTCCGCTCTCGGCAGGTGCGGCGGCGGCCCTGGGCAGGACCGCGTCGGCCACCGCGTCGAGCGGCACCTCGACTTCGATCTCGACGCCGCTGTCGGAGAAGTAGCGGGTGGCGACGGTCCGGAAGCCGCGGACGGCTCCCTCGACCGACCCCTTGATGGCGTTGTCGGCGCCGATGGCGGTGCCGACCGTCTGGGTGCCACTCACGGTGACGCCCTTCATCACCTCGAGGCAGTTGCGAAGGGCGTCGAGCCGGGCGGCCTTCTCGGCGCCGATGCGAGCGACCGCAGGGTTGCCGCCGGCGTCCTTCATGTTCGGGGCACCGCTGCCGGTGCAGGTCGCGACCCGCTTCTGCCAGTCGATCGCCCCGGGCGCGGCGAGCGCGGTGGCCGGGGTGGCGACCGCGACGGCGAGGATGAGAAGGAACCGCATGATGACCTCCGCGAAGCTGGTGGGCACGTCCGGTGCGACTGGAAGGCCTTGATGGTGGTCAGACTAGCAGCGCGGCATCGAGGCTGCTGTGATGGTTGTCACCAAAAGGCGGGGGGACCCTACCGGGGCGTCCAGCCTCTGGAACTACTCTGGGACGGGCGAACGGGGAGTCCATTCATCCCTCCGGGCCCGCAGTGCGACCAGCGCCTCGACCGAGCGCGCCTGCAGGAACGGGTTGGCTGACCGCTCCAGCGCCAGCGTCGATGGCGGCGGCTCCTCCCCGGACCGCCGGGCCGCCCGCACCGCCTCCAGCCGGCCCTGCGCCGCGGCCGAGGTCGGGTCGAGCTCCAAGCAGAACGGCAGGTTGGCCTCGGCGTAGTCGTGGCCTGGGTGGACCTCCAGCGCGCCGTCGAGGCGCCCCACCACCTCGAGCAGGCTGGTGGCCAGGCGGCTCGGATCGCCGCCGTGACGGCAGTTGCCGCAGCCGCCCCAGAAGAGCGTGTCGCCGGTGAGCAGCCGGCCGCGCCATTCGAGCAGGACCGAGCCGGGCGTGTGGCCCGGAGCGTGGTGGACCCTCAGTCCGAGGCCGCCGAGGGCCAGCTCGGAGCGTCCGGCCAGCTCCTCGTCGGGCTTGAACCAGGACGCGTCGGCGCCGTGTCCGATCACCACGGCGCCGAGCCGGCCGCGCAGCTCGGCCGAGCCGCCGGTGTGGTCGGCGTGGCCGTGGGTGTGGATGATCCAGCGCGGCGTCACCCGGTGCGCCGCCGCCAGGGCCAGCGCCACGGCCGGATCGCCCGGATCGATTAGCGCGGCGTCGTCCCCCTCCACCAGCAGGTAGAGGTAGTTGTCGGCGCGATAGCGGGCCCGGGCGAAGGCCGGCGTCACAGCGCCTCCTCCGGATGGTGTGAGAGGCCTATCCGGTTCCCCTCCGGATCGCGGACGTAGAGCGTCCAGCGCGTCCGTTCGACCACCTCGACGCCGGCGGCCGCGAGCCGCGCCTCCCACCCGGCGCGCTCCGCCGGCCCGATGCGCAGCGCCAGCAGATGAAGTCCGGGGCGGGTCGAGCGCCAGGCCTCGGCCTCCCGCGGCGCCGCGGCACGCTCCAGGGCCAGGAAGCCGTCACCCAGGCCGAGCCAGACGCTCCGATCGCGCCCGTCCTCGCCGGGCCAGCGCCGGACCACTGGGAGCCCGAGCTGATCGCGGTAGAACCTCTCGCATCCCTCGAGATCCAGGCACTGGATGGCCAGGTGATGGAAGCCGTGGACCATCCCGGGAGCCTAGTCGTACCCTTGCGGGAGCGCCACCTGCCCAGGCCCGGCGGCTCGCCGCTCGCGTGCTACCATTCACCTCGTGCTTCGACCGCTCGCGGGCAAACGGTTGCTTCTCGTCGTCGAAGACACCACCCTCGCCGAGGTGCTGGCCGAGGCCGCGAGCCGGCTCGGGGCCGAGGTCGACCTCCAGGCCACCGGGCGTGGTGCGCTCTCGGCGCTGCGCCTTCCGCCGCTCGCCCACGCCGCCATCGTCGACCTGCCGCTCGCAGATATCCGCGGCCGCGAGGTGATCGGCGCCATGCGCGCCGCCGGCGTGCCGGTGATCGGCATCTCGGGCGCCTTCCGCGGGCCGCGCGCCGCCGGTGAGGTGCTCCGCCTCGGCGCCGCCGACTTCTTCGAGAAGCCGTTCTCGGTGCTCTCGCTGATGGCACGCGCGGCCCGGCTCATGGGGTCGGCCCTCCCCGGCCTCCCCGACCCGGAGGACGAGGTGACCGGGGCCACCCCGCTCGCCCCGGCTTCGGGCCGAACCATCCCCAGCGAACCGTTCCTCGAGATGGCGCTGAAGGAGGTCGAGGAGCCCTCGCACGCTCCGCCCATTCCTTCGCTGGCCGGACCCCTGCCATCCGCCGCGCCGGCGCCGCGGTCGCCGGCCGCGCCGCGAGCAGCGCCTCCTGGCCGCCAGGGCGACCTGGCCCAGACCAGCATGCCTCGGCTGCTGGTGGCCCTCCACCAGGCGCAGGCCAACGGCGCGCTCACGCTCACCCGGGGCGCTGTGAAGAAGATCCTGCTGCTCGAGAAGGGGGCCCCGGTCTACGCCGCCTCCAACGTGGCCGCCGAGCGGTTCGGCGCCATCTGCATCCGGCGTGGACTGGTCGCCGCGGAGGCGCTGGAGGCGCTCAAGGCAGCCAGCCCCGGGGTGCGCGCCGGGGAGTTGCTGGTCCAGGCCGGCCTGCTCTCCGCGAATGGGCGCACCGACCTGGTCAGGGCCCAGGTGCGGGCCATCACCTGGTCCACCTTCGAGTGGAGCGAAGGACGCTACGACTTCCAGCTCGCCAGGGTGCCGTCGGGCCTGCTCCAGCTCGGGCTCTCGATGGCCGATCTGTTGCTGGAGGGGATGGTGCGGGCCTCGACGCTGCCGCGGCTGATCATCGACCTGCCGGCCGAGTTCCACCTCGCCCCGGCCGTCGACCCGGCCTTCGAGCTCTACGCGCTGGGGCTGCGCCCCGGCGAGGCCCACCTGCTCTCGCTCTGCGACGGCACCAAGAGCGTGCTCGACCTGGTGGCCCTCTCCCGCCTCCCCGAACGGGAGTCGCTGGCCTTCCTGCAGGCGCTGCGGGTCATGCGGGTGCTCGACGACGTGGCCAGGATCCTGATCGACACCGAGCGCATCGGCTTCATGTAGGCCCCCGGCTTGCAGTGGCAGGGTCCGGGCGGCTATACAGGCCGCCCTCAGAGGACCCAGAAGCCTATGATCGCCCGCGAAAAGATCCGCAACGTCGCCATCGTCGCCCACGTCGACCACGGCAAGACCACGCTCGTCGACTACATGCTGCGCCAGGCGGGGATCTTCCGCACCAACGAGACCATGGTCGACCGGGTCATGGACTCGAACGATC
>JANYBC010000113.1 GCA_025360965.1 Anaeromyxobacter sp.
CGCCCGCCACCACCAGGTCGGTCTTCCTGGAGACGCTGGCCGAGACCTTGCCGCCGCGCCGCTCGATCTCGGCCCTGGCGTCGTCCCGCGAGAGCGCCTCGAGGCCGCCGGTGAGCACCACCGTCTTGCCGGCGAACGGCCCGCGGGCCTCGACCTGCTCGGCCACCGGCGCCACGCCGGCCTCGAGCAGGCGCGCCACCACCAGGCGGTTGCGCGGCTCGCTGGTCCACTCGCGGACCTGCCGCGCCACCTCGGGTCCCACG
Source organism: Anaeromyxobacter sp. (assembly GCA_025360965.1). GTDB lineage: Bacteria > Myxococcota > Myxococcia > Myxococcales > Anaeromyxobacteraceae > JADKCZ01. The sequence continues at coordinate 264 of JANYBC010000113.1, forward strand.
TCGCGCACCCCCTGCAGCGCCTCCTCGCTGGCGTCGAGAAAGCGCTCCACCGCGGGGAAGGCGCGGGCCAGCTGGCCGGCGGTCGCCTCGCCCACCTGCGGGATGCCGAGGGCGAAGAGGAAGCGGCGCAGCGTCGGCCTCTTGGCCGCCTCGAGGGCCGCCAGCATGTTCCGGGCGGCGGTCTCGGGGAGCACCGGCGGCTTCTTCTTCGCGGCCGGGAGCCCCTCCTCAGCCGCCTCCTTGCGCGGACGGCTGAAGAGCGACTGCCAGGCGGCGAACGGCACCGTCCAGAGCTCGGCGAAGTCCTTCACCAGCCCCTGCTGCACCAGCTCGGCCGCCAGCCTGTCGCCGAGGCCGTCGACGTCCATGGCGCGGCGCTGCGCGAAGTGTCGGAGCGCGCCAGCCAGCTGGGCGGCGCAGGCGGCGCCGGTGCAGCGCCAGGCCTTCTCGCCCTCCTCGCGGACCACGTGGGCCCCGCAGACCGGGCACTCGGAGGGGAAGCGGAACTCGGTCTCCTCGCCGCTGCGCCGCTCGGTGAGCGCCTTGACCACCTCGGGGATGACCTCTCCGGCGCGGCGGATCAGCACCCAGTCACCGACCCGGATGTCCTTGCGGCGCAGCTCGTCCTCGTTGTGGAGCGTGGCCCGGGAGACCAGCGCGCCGCCGAGCCGCACCGGCTCGACCTCGGCCACCGGCGTCAGCCGACCGGTCCGGCCCACCGAGGCCCAGATGCGCGTCACCCGCGTCGCCTCCTCCTGCGGCGGGTACTTGAAGGCCACCGCCCAGCGCGGCGTCTTGCTGGCGGCGCCGAGCCGCCGCCGCAGGTCGAGGTCGTCCACCTTCACAACGATGCCGTCGGTGTCGTAGGGGAAGGCGAAGCGCCCCGAGGCGAGCCGGTCGCGCTCGGCCTTGACGGCGGCGATGCCGGCGCAGCGCCGGTTCTCGGCGTTGACCTCGAAGCCCCAGGCCGACAGCGCCGCCAGCTTCTCCCAGTGCGTGCCCCACGCCAGCAGCGGGTGGTCTGGCCCGAGCGCCTCGTAGGCGATGAAGGAGAGCGGGCGGGTGGCGGTGAGGCGCCAGTCGAGCTGGCGCAGCGAGCCGGCCGCGGCGTTGCGCGGGTTGGCGAAGGGCTCCTCGCCCTCGGCCAGCAGCCGCCGGTTCATGGCCTCGAAGTGGGCCTTCTGCAGCAGCACCTCGCCGCGCACCTCGAGCCGCGGCGGGGCCTGCCCGGCGAGGGCGGGGAGCACGCCGCGGTTGGCGCCGAGCCGGCCGATGGTCTTGAGGTTGGCGGTGACGTCCTCGCCGGTGGCGCCGTCGCCGCGGGTGGCCCCGTGCGTGAAGCGGCCTTTCTCGTAGACCAGCTCCACCGCCAGGCCGTCGAGCTTCGGCTCCACCACGTAGCCGATGAGGGCCTCCGGCGGCGCGCCCAGCAGCTTGCGGACCCGGGCGTCGAAGTCGTCGAGCTCCTCGTCGCTGGTGACGTTGCCGAGGCTGAGCATCGGCTCGCGGTGGGCCACCTTCTGGAACTGCTCGCTGGGCGTCCCGCCCACCCGCTGGGTCGGCGAATCCGGCGAGAGCAGCTCCGGGTGCTCGGCCTCGAGCGCCGCCAGCTCGCGCATGAGCCGGTCGTACTCGGCGTCGGCGAGGCTGGGCCGGTCGAGGACGTAGTAGGAGTGGTCGGCGTCCCGGATCAGTCCGCGCAGGGCGCGGACCCGGGCCTCGGTCGTCGGCATGGAGCGAGGATGGCGCGGCGGGGGCGCGGAGGCAACTGCCCGCCCGGCGATGCGGCAAGCGCCGAGGCTAGAAGAAGGGGACGTCTTCCTGGCCCGTCGGGGGACAGATCCAGGTGCAAGTCAGGTCGGTCTCCCTGGTCTGGTACAGTCCGTTCACGCGGACATAGTGGATGAGCTTGAGGCTCGGGTTGCCATCGCCGTCGAGATCCCCCCAGGCCCAGATGTCCAGCGTGGGGGGCGTTGCGGTGTCGTCTGCTACCACCCTGTAGCTGTAATAGGTTGACCCCTCGATCTCCTCGGTGCTCTGGAAGAGATCGCTCCACCCGGCGGCCTTCCAGTTGGGCATGCGCTTGGCCGCACCTGGCAACCCGGCGGGCTGCCACTCGCCGGTCAAGGTCCCGCCCGGGATGGCGCCCTTCTGGAGGTAAAGGTCGGCCACCGCCTTCTTGATTCGCAGCATCAGCTCATGGCGCTCGGCCGACTTGGCGCGCATCACCAGCCGGCTGAACTCCGGGATGGCGGTCGACGCCAGGATGCCGATGATGGCCACCACGACCATCAGCTCGATCAACGTGAAACCCCGGCGCAGGCCGGTCCGGCGAGTCGACGGCTTCATGGCTTGGTCCCCTTCTCTCCCGTCGGCGGCGCCGACTGGATCAGCAGCCCACCCTGGCTGGTCTCGGTCACGATGTTTCCGGTCAGGTGCTGCTGGGCCTTGAAGCGCTCCACTTCGGCCCGGTCGGGAGCCCCGCCCATGGGCACCAACTCCCGGGTGGTGGCGCCAGGCGGCGCGGGCAGGAGCATCATCCGCTCGGGCTGGCCGGGCAGGGTCTTCCACTGGCCGACCACCTGCTCGGTCTTCCACCACCGGTATCCGTGGACGGCGCCACCACCGATTAATGCCAGCGCGAGCAGGAACCAGATGACGCGACCCCGCTTTCGCTCGGTCACATCGTGATCGTCCCCGCCCGACTTGGCGCTGAGCAAGCGCACTTCCAATACGGAGCGGGGCGCGGCCCGTCCCCTGAGCTTCTCCGGGGCCTTCGCCAGCGGCAGCTCGGCGGTGCCGATGTCATGGCAGGCCTCGGAGAAGTCGACCGCCTCCCTGACCAGCGCGTTGCGGATGGCCTCGAGCGATGGCTTGAACTCGGCGGTGGCGACGTCGACGAGCGCCTTCACCCGGTGGAGGACGCCGTCGATCTCAGAGAGCAGCTCGGCGACCGCCTCCGAGTCGACGCGGGTTCCGGCCGGGGGGCGCGTCGCCAGCGCCGCCGCCGTGCGCAGGCGCAGCACCGCGGCGTGGCGGATCAGGTCGTCGTCGACCGGCACGTTGCCGCCGCTGAAG
>JANYBC010000140.1 GCA_025360965.1 Anaeromyxobacter sp.
GAGCGCGCGCACCGCCTTGAGCACGCCCCGGGGGCGGACCGCCTCGGGCAGGCTCTCCCCGTGGCGGATCGCCTCGTCGGCCACGGCGAGGGCCCCGGCGAGATCACCGTCGGCGCGCCGGGCCCGGGCCTCGACCAGCAGCACGTTGACCTTGCGCGGCCCGTTGGCCAGCCTGGCCGCCGCGGCGGCGGTCGCGGCCGCCTGCCCGAACTGGCCCACCTCGAGCTGGGCCCGCGCCAGGTAGGCGAGCGCGAAGTACTGGTCGGGGAGCGCCCGGGCCGAGGCCTCCAGCGCGGGGATCACCCGGGGCACGTCGCCGAGCGCCAGGGCCGCGGTGAGCCTCGACCCGTCGAAGGCGGAGCGGCCCAGCGGCGTGGGCGCCCGGGCCGACTCGACCTCGATCCAGCCGAGCCACTCGGCCGCCACCGCCCGGGCGCCCTTCTCGTCCCCGCCGGCCCTCCTCGCACCGAGCAGGGCGTCGGAGAGGCCGGAGCGGTCGTCGGCCAGCACCCCGGGGAAGGTCAGCGCGGCCCGGGCGGCCGGCTCGAGCGCTGCGACCGCCTCGGCCCGCACCGCCACCACGTCGAGCTCCGCGGCGCAGGCGAGCCCCGCCGCCGCGACCCGGGCCGACGCCGAGCCGGGCGGGAGCGTGGGCAGGATGGCGCGGGCCTCGGCGGCGCAGGGGACCGGGTCATGCGCCAGGGAGAGCGCCTGCAGCAGCGCATCGGCGGCCTCGGCGCGCCCGGGCCACTTCGGACCGCCGGCCCGGAGCGCCTCGCGGTAGGCCGCCGCCGCCACGAGGTACTTCCGCGCCGCAGCCAGCGCCGTGCCGCGAGCCCTGGCCGAACCAGCCGCATCGGTGGTCTCGCGCCGCAGCGCCCGGGCTGCGCCGAGCAGCAGCCGCTCCAGCTCAGCGGCGGTTGCCGTGCCCATCCAGCGCAGCGCCACCTGCTCGCTGGACGGGTCGATGACGAAGATGGTCGGCCAGGCCTCGATGGGGAACTGCTCCACGAAGGCGAAGTTACGCGGCTGCTCGGTGTCGATGTCGAGCCAGGCAAACTGCCCGGCGAGCTTCACGAGGCGCGCGTCGGTGAGGACGTTGGCCCGCATGAAGCGGCAGGTGGGTCACCAGGGGGCCCAGACGTCGACCACCAGCGGCACCTTGCGGGCCCGCGCGTCGGCGAGCGCCCGGGCGTAGTCATCCGGGATGAAGGGGAGCTTGGCGGCCGCGGAGGCCGGCGCGGCGGCCGCGAGGGCGAGGGCCAGGAGCAGGGGGCGCATAGAGGGCGGCATCCTACCCCGGGCCGCGTCCTTCGTCAGGCCGTCCGCGTCCAGGCCGTGGGCCGCCTGGACGCACTGCGTAATGCCGAGCGGACCGGGTCAACCTAGCGTGTGGCGCGACCCTCCCAGCCCCGGGGGAGTCGTAAGGGTCACACCCATCCGTTGGAGGTCACCATGGCGCTCCGATTCCTCGCGGCAGGACTGCTCACCCTCTTCCTCCTCGGCGGCGAGGCCCGTGCGGCCCCGGTGCCGGGCGTCACCGACACCGAGATCACCATCGGTATCACCGGTCCGCTCTCGGGCCCGGCGGCGGCCTGGGGCACCATCGCCCTCGCCTCCGAGGCCTACGCGAGCTACGTGAACCAGCAGGGGGGCGTCCACGGCCGCAAGCTCAAGCTCGTGCTCAAGGACGACGGCTACAACCCGGGCCGCGCCGTCGCCAACTTCAACGAGATGAAGGACCAGGTGTTCGCGGTCATGGGCACGGTGGGCACGGCCGTGCTCAACGCCAACAAGGACCTGGTGGCCGACGCCGGCCTGCCGCTCGTCTACCCGCTCGGCAACGTGCAGGTCTTCGCCAAGCAGCCCAAGGAGAAGGTCCGCACGGTGTTCCAGGCCTACCCCGACTACACCGACGAGACCGAGTTCCTCTCGCAGCAGGCGGTCAAGCTCGAGGGCGTCAAGAAGCTCGGCTTCTTCGGCCAGAACGACGACTACGGCAAGGGCGGCCTGGAGGGCGTGAAGAAAGGGCTCGCCAAGACCGACGCCAAGCTGGTGGCCGAGGTGTTCTACGAGGTCACCGACCGCGAGCTCGGCACCCAGGCCCTGAAGATGAAGGAGTCGGGGGCCGAGGCGGTGATCCTCTACGCCACCGCCACCCACGCCGCCGGCCTGGTCAAGGAGATGGCCAAGGTCGGCTACCGCCCCAAGCTCTTCGCCGCCTTCACCCTCTACGACCGCGACACCATGTTCCGCCTGCTCGGCGACCTCTGGGAGGGCGCCTACTTCGACGCCGCCATCGGGCTGCGCGGCGAGCCGGCGGCCGACAAGGTGATCGAGATCGTCACCCGGATCGACCCCAAGCTGAAGGGGCGCGAGGGCTTCTGCGTCCAGGGGGTCGCCGACGTGATGATGCTGGTGGAGGGGCTGAAGCGGGCCGGCCGCGACCTCACCCGCGAGAAGTTCATCGCCGCCATGGAGACCATCAAGGACTACGACGGCGGCGGCCTCTACCCGCCCTTCTCCTTCTCCCCCACGCGCCACCACGGCCTCAACGCCGTCCGGCTGATGCGGGCCGGCAAGGCCACCGACGCCAGCGTGAAGCAGATCACGCCCTGGCAGGTCTTCCCGGGGCACTTCTAGCCCGGGATGGCCGGCGGGGTCCTGCTCGAGGTCCGCGACCTCACGCTGAGGTTCGGGGGCATCACCGCGCTGGGCGGGATCGACCTGTCGATCGCCGAGGGGGAGACGCTCGCGGTCATCGGGCCCAACGGGTCCGGCAAGACCTCGCTCTTCAACTGCGTCACCGGCCTCTACCGCCCCACCTCGGGGAGCATCGCGCTCGGGGGGGAGAGCCTGCTCGGACTCTCCCCCGACCGCGTCACCGCGCGCGGGGTGGCGCGCACCTTCCAGAACCTCCGCCTCTTCCTGCACATGACGGTGCTCGACAACCTCATGCTGGGGCGCCACCTCCACTTCAGGAAGAGCCTGCTGGACGCCGCCTTGCGCCTGCGCGGTGAGGAGCTGCGCCACCGGGCCAGGGTGGAGGAGATCATCGAGTTCCTCGACCTCGAGGCCTGGCGGGACTCGCGGGTGGCCGGCTGCTCCTACGGCGTGCAGAAGCGGGTCGAGATGGGCCGGGCGCTCGCCACCGAGCCGCGCCTGCTGCTGCTCGACGAGCCGGTCTCGGGGCTGACCGCCGAGGAGAAGGAGGAGGTCTCCTACTGGATCAACGAGATCCGCGGCCGCTTCGGCGTGACCGTGCTGCTGGTGGAGCACGACCTGCGGGTGGCCTCCCGGCTCTCGCAGCGCATGGTGGTGCTCGACCGCGGGCTGAAGCTCACCGAGGGCACGCCGGAGGAGGTGCAGCGGCACCCCGGCGTCATCCGCGCCTACCTGGGGGATCAGTGACCGGCTCCCCCGCGCCCGCCGTCCTGGCGGTGTCGAGCATCGAGACCCTCTACCTCGACCGCATCTACGCGCTCTCCGGCGTCTCCCTGGAGCTGCGGGAGCGGGAGATCTTCGCGGTGCTGGGGCCGAACGGTGCCGGGAAGACCACGCTCCTCAAGACCATCGCCGGCCTGCTGCGCGACCAGCCCAAGAAGGGAACCATCCGGCTCGACGGCCGCCACATCGAGCGCCAGCAGCCCGAGGACGTCGCCGACGCCGGCGTGGTCTTCGTGGCCGAGGACCGCGGCCTGTTCCGCGAGCTGACGGTGGCCGAGAACCTCGAGCTGGGGATGTGGGGCAAGCCGCGGCGCCAGGCGCGCGAGGACCTGGAGCGCGTCCACGACCTCTTCCCGCGCCTCCGCGAGCGCATCGACCAGCAGGCCGACTCGCTCTCCGGCGGCGAGCAGCAGATGCTCGCCATCGGGCGCTCGCTGCTGCGCCGCCCCCGTCTCCTGCTCCTCGACGAGCCCTCGCTGGGGCTCACCCCGGAGATGTCGAAGCTGGTCTTCGAGGCGCTGGTCCAGATCAGCCAGGCCGGCACCACCATCCTGCTGGTCGAGCAGAACGCCCGGCTGGCGCTCCGCGTCGCCACCCGCGCGGCCATCCTCGAGACCGGCCGCGTGGTCCTGACCGGGACCCCGCAGGAGCTCAGCGAGCACCCCGACGTCCGGGACGTCTACCTGGGCATCGGGGCGGCCGCCACCGAGGGGAAGAGCTTCCGGCTCTACCGCAAGAGGCGGCGCTGGTGACCGCCTTCCGCACCCTCCCGGAGCTGCTCTTCGACCAGGCCCGGCGCCGCGGCGACGCCCTCGCCATCCGCCACAAGGCGCTGGGGATCTGGCGCCGGACCAGCTGGGGCCAGTACGCGGAGAACGTCCGCAAGGTGGCCGCCAGCCTGCTGGCCTTCGGCCTCCGCCACCAGGAGAACGTGGCGGTCCTCGGCGAGAACCGTCCCGAGTGGCTCTTCACCTCGCTGGGCATCATGGCCGTCGGCGGCGCCACCTGCGGCATCTACCCGACCTCGTCGCCCGAGCAGGTCCTCTACCTGCTCCAGCACTCCGAGGCGCGGGTCATCTTCGTCGAGAACGAGGAGCAGCTCGAGAAGGTGCTGCCCATCCTGGCCCAGACCCGGGTGGAGCGGATGGTGGTCTGGGACGCCAAGGGGCTCTGGGGCTTCACCGATCCCCGCGTGGTCTTCCACGAGGACTTCGAGAAGGAGGGGGACGCGCTGCGGGCCGCCGAGCCGCGGCGGCTCGAGGAGCGGCTCGCCCAGGTGGCGCCGGGGGACACGGCGATGATCATCTACACCTCCGGCACCACCGGGAGCCCCAAGGGCGCCATGCTCTCGCACGGCAGCTCGCTCTTCATGTCGGAGGCGCTGATCGAGGCCTACGGCGCGCGCCAGGGGGACGACCTGGTCTCCTACCTGCCGCTGGCGCACATCTACGAGAACCTCGGCTCGCTGCTGCTGCACCTCCGGGTGGGCTACGTCGTCAACTTCGTGGAGAGCCTCGACACGCTCTTCCAGAACCTGCGGGAGGTCTCTCCCACCAACTTCGCCAGCGTGCCGCGCATCTGGGAGAAGCTCGCCTCCACCATCGAGCTGCGCATGGCCGACTCCACCTGGCTGAAGCAGCGCCTCTACCGGCTGGCGGTGGCGGTGGGGCGCCGCTGGGTGGCGGCCCGCGACGCCGGCCGGGTGCCGGCCTCGCTGCGGGTGGCCCGCTTCGTCACCTCCTGGGTGGTGCTGGAGCCGCTCAAGCGCCGCATCGGCTTCGACCGGGCCCGCCTCGCCTTCAGCGGCGCCGCCCCGGCGTCGCCCGAGCTCTTCGGCTACTTCCAGGCGCTGGGCATCCCGCTGGTGGAGGGCTACGGGATGACCGAGTCGACCGGGGTGATCGCGGTGAACCGCCCGGACCACCCGGTGGTGGGGACGGTGGGCGAGCCTCTGCCCGGCGTCGAGGTGGTGCTGGCCGAGGACGGCGAGATCCTCACCCGCGGCCCCCACGTCTTCAAGGGCTACTACAAGGACCCGGTGCAGACCGCCCTGGCCGTCGATGCCGAGGGCTGGCTCCACACCGGCGACGTGGGGAGGTTCGTGGAGGGGCGGCTCCAGATCGTGGACCGCAAGAAGGACCTGATCATCACCGCGGGCGGGAAGAACATCGCCCCGGCCTACCTGGAGAACAAGCTCAAGTTCAGCCCCTACATCCAGGACGCCATCGTCATCGGGGACCGGCGCAAGTTCGTGGTGGCGCTGGTGCTCATCGACGAGGACAACGTCACCAAGTTCGCGCAGGACAACCGCCTCCCCTTCGCCACCTTCGCCGAGCTCACCCAGGCGCCGGAGATCCAGAAGCTCATCGCCCAGGAGGTGGACCAGGTGAACCGCACGCTCTCCCAGGTCGAATCGATCAAGAAGTTCGCGCTCCTGCCGCGCCGCTTCTACGAGGAGGAGGGGGACGTGACGCCGACCAAGAAGGTGAAGCGCCGCAACCTTGAGGAGCGCTACGGCGAGCTCATCGAGTCGCTGTACCGGGGCTGAGCCATGGACCTGGTCGAGTCCTACCGCGAGGAGCTGCGCTTCGCCCGCAAGCCGCTGGGCCGGGCGCTGCTGATCCTGCTGCTGGTTGCGGCGGCGCTGCTGCCCTGGTGGGGGCCGCGGGCCTGGCTGACGCGCGCCAGCCTGGTCTGGCTCTTCGCGGTGGGCGTCATCGGCCAGAACCTGCTCATCGGCTACGCCGGGCTGATCTCCTTCGGCCAGGCCGGGTTCCTCGCCATCGGGGCCTACACCTTCGGCCACCTGCGCATCATCGGGGTCCCCTTCCCGCTGGCGCTGGCCGGCGCCGGCGGGGCGGCCGGGCTGGCCGGCTGGCTGGTGGGTTTCCCGTCCCTGCGGCTCAAGGGCCCCTACCTGGCCATCGCCACACTCGGCTTCGGGACCGCGACCTACCAGATCTTCGCCAACGTCGAGTGGCTCTCGGGCGGCCGGGCCGGCCTGGCCATCCCGCCGCTGCAGGCGCCCTTCGGGCTGCTCCGGGACACCTGGGTCTACCTGGTCTACTACGCCATCTTCCTGCTCTTCACCGGGACCGCCTACAACCTCATCTCCTCCTACCTGGGCCGCGCCTGGGTGGCGGTGCGCGACAGCGACATCGCCGCCGAGTCCATGGGGGTGAGCCTGGCCCGCACCAAGCTGCTGGCCTTCGCCATCTCCTCCTTCTACACCGGGGTGAGCGGCGCGCTCATGGCCCAGTACCTCGGCCATCTCGAGCCGCAGGCCTTCAACATCTCCGAGTCGATGAACTTCTTCGTGGCGGTGATCGTGGGCGGCCTGGCCTCGGTCGAGGGGTCGATCTTCGGCGCCGCCTTCGTGGTGCTGGTGCCCGCCCTCCTCGGCGACCTGCGCTGGGCGGTGCCGGTGCTCTTCGGCTCGGCCATCCTCTCGGTGCTGATCCTCGAGCCGCTCGGGCTGGCCGGGCTCTGGCTCAAGACCCGCCTCTACTTCCGCCTCTGGCCGTTCCGCTAGGTGCCCATGCCGTCCTTGCTCCAGTACGCGCTGTCGGGCCTCTCGGCGGGGAGCCTCTACGCCATGGTGGCGCTCGGCCTGGTGCTCATCTACCGGTCGACCCGGGTGCTCAACTTCGCCCACGCCGACATGGCCACGGTGGGGACCTTCATCGCCTTCTCGATGATCCGGAGCGGGGTGCCCTTCTGGCTGGCGCTCTCCATGGCCATCGTGGCCGGGTCGGCCGTGGCGGTGGTCTTCTACTTCGCGGCGCTGGTGCCGGCCCAGCGCAAGGGGGCCAACCACCTGGGCCAGGTGATCCTCACGCTGGGGCTGGCCCTCATCCTGCAGGGCCTCACGGTCTACCAGTGGGGCGCCGAGCCCGACCGGTTCCCCTTCCCGCTCTCCGACACCGCGGTGTTCCAGGTGGGGCCGGTCTTCGTCAGCGAGCTCTCGCTGGGGACGCTGGCCGCCGCGGCCACCGCCAGCCTGGTGCTCTACCTGCTGACCCAGAAGACCCGGCTCGGGCTGGCCATGCGGGCCACCTCGGAGAACCTGCAGGCGGCGCAGACGCTCGGCATCCCCACCCGCGGCGTGCTGGCCTTCGCCTGGGGCGTGGCGGCGGCCCTGGCGGTGGTGGCCGGCGTCTTCCTCGCGCCGGTCCTGCTCCTCGACCCGTTCTTCATGCTCGACGCCATGTTCAAGGGGCTGGCGGCCGCGGTGCTGGGGGGGCTCAACAGCCTGCCCGGCGCCGTGCTGGGCGGGCTGCTGCTCGGCGTTGCCGAGAGCCTCGGCGGGGCCTACGTGTCGCTGGAGTTCAAGACCTCGCTGGCCTTCATCCTCATCGTGGCCGTGCTGCTGGTCCGGCCCGAGGGGCTGCTCGGCAAGGAGTTCCAGGAGCGGGTCTAGCCCCTCTTCCGCTGGAAGAAGGCGCCCAGCGCCGCCCGGGCCTCAGGCGAGCCGAGCCGCTCGCCGAAGAGGCGGAGCTCCTCCGCCATGCGCTCCTCCAGCTCGCGGGCGGTGGGCCGCTTGAGGAGCTCCTTGGTGAGGCGCACCGACTCGGGGGGCTGGGCCGCCACGGCGAGCGCCACCTCCCGGGCGTGCTCGAGGAGCCGCGCCTCGGGGACCACCTGGTTCACCAGCCCGGCCGCGACGGCGGCCTCGGCGCCGAAGGGGCGACCCAGCAGCAGCAGCTCGGCGGCGCGCTGGTAGCCGACCCGCATGGGCAGCAGCAGGCTCGAGCCCCCTTCCGGCGCCAGCCCCAGCGTCACGAAGGGCAGCTGGAAGCGCGCCCCCGGCGTGGCGTAGACCAGCTCGCAGTGGAGCAGCATGGTGGTCCCGATGCCGACCGCCACGCCGCCCACCGCCGCCACGATGGGCTTGCGGGCGGTGCGGATCGCCGCCAGGAAGCGCGCCGCCGCGGAGTCGGCCACCGCCCCGGGCCCGGCCGCCAGGAAGTCGGCGAGATCGTTCCCGGCGGTGAAGCAGTCGGCCTGGCCGTGCAGCAGGATGACGTGGACGTCGTCGTCGGCCTCGGCCCGGGCCAGCGCCGCCGTCATGGCCTGGTACATCTCGCCGGTGAGCGCGTTCTTCTTCTCCGGCCGGTGGAGCTCGATGCTCGCGATCCGCTCCGCCGTGGTGGTCCGCACATGCGTCGACATCAGTCCGCCTCCAGTACCATCGCCAGTCCCTGCCCCACCCCGACGCAGAGGCTTACCACCGCGTAGCGTCCTCCGCTGCCGCGCAGCTCACGGGCCGCGGTCAGGGCCAGCCAGCGCCTGGCTGGCGAAGGCCTCACGTGAAGGTTGTGCCCTCGTCGGCCAGCCGCTCCAGCAGCGCGGCCGGCCTCCAGAACGCGGCGTCGGCGGCGGGGAGCGCGGCGAAGCGGGCCATCGCGCCGACCACCTCGTGGAGCCCGGTCTCGTCGGCGAAGCGCATGGGGCCGCCGCGGAAGGCCGGGAAGCCGTAGCCGGCGAGGTAGACCAGGTCGACGTCGGAGGCCCGCATGGCGATCCCCTCCTCGAGGATGCGCGCCCCCTCGTTCACCAGGGCGTAGACGCAGCGCTCCACGATCTCCTGGTCGCCGATGGCCCGGCGGGTCATCCCCAGCTGCCTGGAGCCGGCCAGGATGAGCGCCTCCACCACCGGGTCGGGGATGGGGTCGCGCTGGCCGGCCTCGTAGCGGTACCAGCCCGCCCCGGTCTTCTGGCCGAAGCGGCCCAGCTCGCAGACGGCGTCGGCGATGACCTGGCGCGCGCCGCCGGGGTGCTCGGCGTAGTGGCGCTTGCGCACGTACCAGCCGACGTCGTTGCCGGCCAGGTCGGAGACCCGGAACGGCCCCATGGCGAAGCCCCACCGCTCCAGCGCCCGGTCCACCTGCTGCGGGAGCGCCCCCTCGGCCAGCAGCGCCAGGCACTGGTCGAGGTAGCCGTGGAGCATGCGGTTGCCGATGAAGCCGTCGCAGACGCCCGAGACCACGCCGGTCTTCTTGAGCTTCCTGGAGAGCACCATCACCGTGGCCAGCACGTCCTTCGCGGTGGCCTTGCCGCGGACGATCTCGAGCAGCTTCATCACGTTGGCCGGGCTGAAGAAGTGGGTGCCGACCACGTCGGCGGGGCGCCGCGTGAAGGAGGCGATGCGGTCGACGTCGAGCGTCGAGGTGTTGGTGGCGAGGATGGCGCCGGGCTTCATCACCTCGTCGAGCCTGCGGAAGACCTGCTCCTTCACCGCCATGTCCTCGAAGACCGCCTCCACCACGATGTCGGCCTGGCCCAGGTCGGCGTAGTCGAGGGTGGGACGGAGCAGCCCCATCCGCTCCTCCACCTGCGCCGCGGTCAGCTTCCCCTTCCTGGCCGACCCCTCGTAGTTCCTGCGGATGACCGCCAGCCCCTTGTCGAGCGCCTCCCGCGTGGCCTCCAGCACGGTCACCGGGATGCCGGCGTTGAGGAAGTTCATGGCGATGCCGCCGCCCATGGTCCCGGCGCCGACGACCGCGGCGGAGCGGATGGGGCGGGTGGGCGTCGCCTCCGGCACGTCGGGGATCCTCGAGGCGGCGCGCTCGGCGAAGAAGGCGTGGCGCAGCGCCCGCGACGCCGGGGTCTGCAGCAGCGCCAGGAAGGCGGCCCGCTCCCAGGCCAGCCCCTCCTCGAAGGGCCTGCTGGCGGCCACCTCCACGGCCTCCACGCACCTGAGCGGGGCCGGTTGGTCCCTGGCCCCCGCCTCGACCGCGCCGCGAGCGGAGCCCAGCAGGGCCGGCGCGCGCGGGTCGGAGAGCGGCAGGTCGCGGACCAGCGGGAGCGGCCTGGCGTCGGCCACGCGGCCGGCGAAGGCCACCGCCCCCTCGAGCAGGTCGCCCTCGAGGAGCGCGTCGAAGAGGCGCGACCCGGCCAGCTTCTCCGAGGGCACCGCGGCGCCGGAGACGATCATGTCGAGCGCCACCTCGATCCCCACCACCCGGGGCAGGCGCTGCGTCCCGCCGGCGCCGGGGAGCAACCCGAGCTTGACCTCGGGCAGCGCGATCTGGGCGCCGGCCACCGCCACCCGGTAGTGGCACCCCAGCGCCAGCTCCAGCCCGCCCCCCATGGCCACGCCGTGGATGGCCGCCACCACCGGCTTGGGGCACTGCTCCACCGCCCGGATCACCGTGTGCAGGCTCGGCTCGGCCAGCGCCCTGGGCGAGTCGAACTCCTTGATGTCGGCGCCGCCCGAGAAGCCCCTGCCGGCGCCCAGCAGGACCACCGCCTTCACCGCCGGATCGGCGGCGGCCCGGTCCAGCCCGGCCACGATCCCGCTCCGCAGGCCGTGCCCGAGCCCGTTCACCGGGGGGTTGTCGAGGCTGATCACCGCCACCGCACCGCGCGTCGAGTAGTCGGCCTGGCTCATCGTCCCTCCATGATGAAGCGCTCCAGGTGGTGCTCGGTGTCGCCGAGCGAGGCCTCGATGGCCAGCAGCCGCTTGAAGCAGTGGCTCACCGGCAGCTCCTCGGTGACCCCCATGCCGCCGTGGAGCTGCACCGCCTGCTGCCCCACGAACCGGCAGGCCTGGCCTACCACCACCTTGGCCGCCGAGAGCTTGCGCCGCCGGTCCTTCAGGTCGTCGGCGGTGGCCACCATGGCGGCCAGGTAGCTCATGGAGCGGGCCTGCTCCAGGTGCATGAGCATGTCGGCCATGCGGTGCTGGAGCACCTGGAAGCGGGCGATGGGCACTCCGAACTGCTTGCGGGTCCTGGTGTACTCGGTGGTGGCGTCGAGGGTGGCCTGGAGCACGCCCACCGCCTCGGCGCAGAGCGCCGCCACGCCCAGGTCCCAGGCCGCCTCCAGCGCCGGGAGGGCCGACCCCTCGGCGCCGAGCAGGGCGTCGGCGCCGAGCGCCACGTCGGCGAGGATCACGTCGGCGGCCCGCTGGCCGTCGATGAGCGGATAGGGAACGAGTCGCACCCCGGGCGAGCGGGCCGGGACCGCGAAGAGCGAGATGCCCGCGGCGTCGTCGACCGCGCCGGCGGTGCGGGCGGAGACCAGCAGCAGGTCGGCGGCGGGGGCGTGGAGCACCACCGCCTTCCTCCCCGCCAGCACCCAGCCGGCCCCGCCCCGCCTGGCCGTGGTGGCCACGCGGGAGAGGTCGTAGCGAGCCCCCGCCTCGCCGGCGGCCGGGACCACCACGCGCCGGCCCTCGGCCATGGCAGGGAGCAGCGCCTCCCGCTGGGCCGGGGACCCGAGCGCCCCGACCAGCGCGCTGCCGAGGATGGCCGAGGAGAGGTACGGCTCGACCAGCAGCGCTCGCCCCATGGCGTCGAGCGTGACCATGGTCTCGATGGCGGCCGGGGCCATCCCCCCGTGCTCGGGGGGGATCTGGAGCGCCAGCAGCCCCAGCTCGGCCAGCTTCCCCCAGGTCTCGCGGCTCCAGCCCTCGGCCGAGCGGAGGATCGTGCGGCGGGCCTCGAAGCCGTACTGCTGCGCCAGGAAGCGCTGCACCGTCTCGGCCAGCGCGCGCTGCTCCTCGGTGAGGTTGAAGTGCATGGCGGCCTCAGAGCCCCAGGATCAGCTGGGCGATGATGTTCTTCTGGATCTCGTTCGAGCCGCCGTAGATCGAGGCCTTGCGCATGTTGCAGTAGGTGGCGGCGAGCGGCGCGGCGTGGGCCGGCCCCACCGGCTCGCCAGCGAACGCGCCGTCGAGCGCCTCGACGCGGAAGGGCAGGGCGTAGGGGCCGACCGCCTGCATCATCAGCTCGGTGAGGGCCTGCTGGATTTCGGTCCCCTTGATCTTGAGGAGCGAGGCCTCGGGCCCGGGGGTGCGCCGCTCCGCCTCGGCCGAGAGGACGCGGAGGTTGGTGATCTCCAGCGCCATCAGGTCGATCTCCACCTGGGCCAGCCGCGCCGCGAAGAAGGGATCCTCGGCGAGGGGGCGCCCGTGCTTCAGCTCGGCGGCGGCGATGCGCTTGAGCCGCTCCAACTCCCGCTTGGAGGAGCCGATGCCGGCGATGTTGGCCCGCTCGTGGCCGAGCAGGAACTTGGCCTGGGTCCAGCCCTTGTTCTCCTCCCCGACCAGGTTCTCCGCCGGCACCGCCACGTCCTCGAACCAGACCTCGTTCACCTCGTGGCCGCCGTCCAACATGATGATGGGGCGCACCGTCACGCCGGGCGACTTCATGTCGATGAGCAGGAAGGAGATGCCGGCCTGCGGCTTGGAGGCCTGGTCGGTCCGGACCAGGCAGAAGATCCAGTCGGCGTGCTGCGCCAGGGTGATCCAGGCCTTCTGGCCGTTCACCAAGTAGTGATCGCCGCGCCGGTCGGCGCGGGTCCGCAGCGACGCCAGGTCCGAGCCGGCCTCGGGCTCGGAGTACCCCTGGCACCACCAGTCCTCCCCGGAGAGGATGCGCGGCAGGAAGCGCCGCTGCTGCGCGTCGCTCCCGAAGCGCATGATCACCGGCCCCACCATCTTGAGGCCGAAGGGGAGCAGGCGCGGGGCCCCGGCGGCGGCGCACGCCTCCTCGAAGAGGTACTGGCGCACCGGGTCCCACCCGGTGCCCCCGAACTCGGTGGGCCAGTTGGGCCCGCCCCAGCCGTGGGCGTGGAGCAGCCGCTGCCAGGCCACCGTCTCCTCGGGGGGCACGTGCAGCCCCTCCAGCACGGCGCGGCGCATGGGCGGGGTGAGGTGCCGCTCCAAGAAAGCGCGCACCTCCTCGCGGAAGGCCTGCTCCCCGGGGGTGAAGTTGAGGTCCATGCGCCCTCCACCCGGCGCCTCGGCGAGGCCGGGATGTTTCGCGGTGCGGAATGGTGGTCCGGCTCGCGTACCTCTGGTCCACGCCGTAGCACGCCGCTGTTGACGGGTGCAAGGCGGGAGTGCCAGCATCCCGGGACCGCGCGTCGCAGAGGATACCCCCGCCTGCTCCTCCCGCGGCACCCGGAGATCCCGACCCATGAGCCTGCGACGACTGCTCGATCTCTCCGGGAAGGTGGCGCTGGTCACCGGCGGCTCGCGTGGCCTCGGGCTGCAGATGGCCGAGGCGCTCGGCGAGATGGGGGCCCGGGTGGCCCTCACCGCCCGCAAGGCGGCCGAGCTCGACGCCGCGGTGGTCCACCTGGCGTCGCAGGGCGTGGAGGCGCTGGCCGTGCCGGTCGACCTGGGCAAGCGGGAGAACGTCCCGGGCGCGCTCGACGCGGTGCTGGCCCGCTTCGGCACGGTCGACGTGCTGGTGAACAACGCCGGCACCACCTGGGGCGCCCCGGCCGAGGACTACCCGGCCGAGGCCTGGGACAAGGTGATGCGCCTCAACATCGACGCCATGTTCTTCCTCTCGCAGCTGGTGGCGCGCCGCTGCATGATCCCGTGCCGCTCCGGGAAGATCGTCAACGTGGCCTCGGTGGCCGGCCTCTCCGGGAACCCGCCCGGCATGCAGACCATCGCCTACAACGCCAGCAAGGGCGCGGCGGTGAACCTGACCCGGGCGCTGGCGGCGGAGTGGGGCCGGCACGGCATCAACGTCAACGCCATCTGCCCTGGCTTCTTCCCCTCCCGGATGACCGCCAGCCTGCTCGGCCAGATCGGCGAGGCGGTCCTGGCCGCCACGCCACTGGGCCGGCTCGGCGGCGAGGAGGACTTGAAGGGCGCGGTGGTCTTCCTGGCCTCGGAGGCCTCCCGCCACGTCACCGGGCAGTGCCTGGTGGTGGACGGCGGCGCCTCGGTGGTGTGATCCTCCCGGCTCCCCCGCTCAACCCCCGCTGGAGGCGTCGATGGACTTCTCGGTATCGGATCGCGTGCTGGGCTTCCAGGGGCTGGTGCGGGAGTTCATGCGCAAGGAGGTCCACCCGCTCGAGCCCCGCCTCCGTCGCGAGGGCTTCGCGGCGCTCCTGCCCCAGCTCCGCCTGGTGCGGGAGAAGGCCCGGGAGACCGGCCTCTTCGCCGCCCACCTGCCGCCGGAGTACGGCGGGGCCCACCTCGCGCTCACCGAGTTCGCCCACCTCTCCGAGGAGCTGGGGAAGAGCCCGCTGGGCCACTACGCCTTCAACGTCCAGGCCCCGGACATCGGGAACATGGAGCTGATCCTGGAGCACGGCACCGCCGAGCAGAAGGAGCGCTGGCTGGCGCCGCTGGCCCGCGGCGAGCTGCGCAGCTGCTTCTCCATGACCGAGCCGGAGTTCGCCGGCTCCAACCCGGTCTGGATGGGGACAACCGCCACCAAGGACGGCGGCGAGTGGGTGATCCGCGGCCACAAGTGGTTCGCCTCCTCCGCCGATGGCGCCGCCTTCGCGGTCTGCATGGCCGTGACCAACCCGGAGGCCCCCGACGCCCACCGGCGCGCCAGCATGATCATCGTCCCCACCGGCACGCCGGGCTTCGAGCTGGTCGGCAACCTCTCCATCATGGGCCACCGCGGCGCCGACTGGATGAGCCACGGCGAGCTCATGTACCACGGCGCGCGCGTCCCGCTCGCCAACCTGCTCGGCCCGGAGGGCGGCGGCTTCATGCTGGCCCAGCACCGGCTCGGCCCGGGGCGTATCCACCACTGCATGCGCTGGATCGGCATCTGCGAGCGGGCCCTCGACCTGCTCTGCCAGCACGCCTCGACGCGGCAGCTGGCGCCCGGCGACCTGCTCGGCTCCCGCCAGATGGTGCAGCAGTGGATCGCCGAGAGCCGCGCCGAGATCGACGCGGCCCGGCTGCTGGTGCTGCACGCCGCCTGGAAGATCGAGCGCGAGGGCGCGCCGGCCGCACGCCAGGAGATCTCCATCATCAAGTTCACCGTGGCCCGCACGCTGCAGCGCGTGCTCGACCGGGCCATCCAGGCGCTGGGCGGGCTGGGCATGACCGACGACACGCCGCTGGCCTTCTGGTGGGCCCACGAGCGCGCCGGCCGCATCTACGACGGCGCCGACGAGGTCCACATCTCCAGCGTCGCCAAGCGCATCCTGGCCGGCTACGCCAGGCGCGGCGGGGCGCCGGCGTGAGCGAGCCGGCGCGCCCGCGGCTCGACGACGCCGGCGAGGTGCGGGAGGAGGAGCGGCTCGACGCCGAGCGGCTCCGCCCCTTCCTCGCCACCGCCCTCCCCGGGGCGGAGGGGCCCATCACCGTCCGCCAGTTCCGCCAGGGACACTCCAACCTCACCTACCTGGTCGGGATGGGGGGGCGCGAGGCGGTGCTGCGCCGGGGCCCGTTCGGCGCCCGGGTCAAGACCGCGCACGACATGGGCCGGGAGTGGAAGCTGCTCTCGGCGCTGCAGGGGGTCTACCCTCGCGCCCCGCGCCCGCTCGCCTTCTGCGGGGACGAGGCGGTGCTGGGCGCGCCCTTCTACCTGATGGAGCGGGTGCGGGGGGTGATCCTGCGTGGCGACGGCTCGGGGTCTGGGCTGGCGCTCGGGCCGGAGGTGCTGCGCGCCACCTCCACGGCGCTGGTCGACAACCTCGCCGAGCTTCACGGCGTCGACCTGGACCGGACCGGCCTCGGCGCGCTGGGCAAGCCGGACGGCTACGTGGAGCGCCAGGTGAAGGGCTGGACCGAGCGCTACCGGGCCGCCCGGACCGACGAGGTCCCGGAGATCGAGGCCGCCGCGGCCTGGGCCGCAGGCCACCTGCCCGCCTCCGGCGGCGTGGCGTTGATCCACAATGACTACAAGTACGACAACGTGGTGCTCGACCCGGCCGACCTGACCCGGGTGGTGGCGGTCCTCGACTGGGAGATGGCCACCGTCGGCGATCCGCTCATGGACCTGGGGACCACGCTCGGTTACTGGACCGACCCCGGCGACTCCCCGCTCCTCAAGGCCGGCGCCTTCGGCCCCACCCACCTGCCGGGTAGCCTCTCGCGGCGCGAGGTGGTGGCCCGCTACGCCGAGCGTTCCGGGCGGCCCGTGGACGGCCTGCTCTTCCACTACGTCTTCGCGCTCTTCAAGCTGGCGGTCATCATCCAGCAGATCTACCGGCGCTACGTCGACGGCCACACCACCGACCCGCGCTTCGCCTCGCTGGGCCAGATGGTGCGCGTCCTCGGCACCCAGGCCGCCCGGGCCCTGGAGCGTGGGCGCATCCACGACCTGGGATGAAGCTCCACGTCCTCACCAGGAAGGAGGAGCTCGACGACCAGCGCCTCCCCGGCAAGGTGGTGGTGGTCCTCGACGTGCTCTTCGCCACCACCAGCATCGCCGCCGTGCTGGCCGCCGGCGCCTCCGAGGTGGTCCCGGCGCTGGACGGCGACGCGGCCCGGTCGGTGGCGGCGGGCCGGCCGCCCGGCTCCTTCGTCCTGGCCGGGGAGTTGGGCGCCGAGACCCTGCCGGGCTTCGCGAACCCCACGCCGCTGGCGCTGCTCCAGCTGCCGCTCCGGGGCCGGGCGCTGGTCTACTCCACCACCAACGGGACGGTGGCCCTGGGCAAGGCGGCCGGGGCGGCGCGGGTCTACGCCGCGGCGCTCGTCAACGGCGCGGCGGTGGTCGACCACGTGGTGCGCACCGGCCGGGGGGAGACGGTCCTGCTGGCCTGCTCGGGCTCGGCCGGCGCCTTCAACCTGGAGGACTTCTACGGCGCCGGCCACCTGGTCTCCCGCTTCACCCGGGCCGTGGAGGGCTGCGAGCTCTCCGACGCAGCCCGGGCGGCGCGCCTCCTCCATGACGGCGCCGACGCGCTGGCCTGCCTATCCCAGGGGCGGGTGGGCCGGCTGATGCTGGAGCGGGGCCTGGCGGGTGAGGTCGAGTACGCCGCGCGCCGGGACCTGCTCGAGGTGGTCCCGGAGCTCGTCGGCGGGAGGCTGGTGGCCGCCCCCCGGTAGCGCCGGGCGGCCCGGGCACCGTTCCGCGGTACGGAACGAGGTGCCGCACCGCAAGACGCGGCGCGGGCCCGGCGCGCCGCCCGCCGCCGATCTGCTAGGCTCCGGCCGTGCCGACGGACAAGCGCAAGTCGCCGGAGGACCGGAAGTTCGTGGTCGCCCTCTCCCGCGGGCTCGAGGTGCTCCGCTGCTTCGGGCCGCGCGACCGCTGGCTCACCAACCAGGAGATGGCGCGGCGCACCGGGCTCGCCAAGCCCACCATCTCCAGGCTGGCCTACACGCTGACCCGGCTCGGCCACCTCCGCTACTCGGAGCAGCTGAACAAGTACGCGCTGGGTAGCGCCGCCATCAGCCTGGGCTTCGCGGCGCTGGGCCAGATGGACGTGCGCCGCGCCGCTCGCCCCTTCATGCAGGAGCTCTCCGACTACACCAAGGCCTCGGTGCACCTGGCCGTCAACGACCAGCTCTCCATGCAGGTGGTCGACACCTACTGGAACAGCGCCTCGTTCGTCATCGACATCGGCTCGAGGGTCCCGGTGGCCACCACCTCGCTGGGCCGGGCCTTTGTGGCCGCGCTGCCCCCGGCGGAGCGCAAGCAGATCCTCGCGGCGATGAAGGCGGCCCGGCCGGCCGACTGGCCCACCACCCGCCGGCGCTTCGCCCAGGCCCTCCGGGATTACCAGCAGTACGGGTTCTGCTTCGGCCTGGGTGACTGGCGCCGCGAGATCAACGCCGTGGCCGCGCCGCTGTTCCTGGCCAACGGCGCCGGCCCCCACGTTATCGGCTGCAGCGGGGCGGCGTTCCAGCTCGAGCCCGGGAAGCTGAAGCGGGACGTCGGGCCGCGGCTGCTGGCCCTGCTCGGGAACGTCCGCTCGGCGCTGGCGCGGGACTGATCGCGTCGGCGCTCACCTTGGCTCGGGGGCCGAGCGGAGGTCCCGGCGCGAGGCACCGCCTCTCAGCTTGCGTCGGCGCCACCAGAAGCCGGCGCCGACGCGATTGCTACTTCGCGGTCGGGTACCGCCTCGCCATGGTCCGGAAGCCGAAGGCGGCCAGGAGCATGAGCAGGGCGAAGAAGCCGAAGTAGGCGGCCCCGGAGAGCCGGACGAACTGGACCAGGAAGGTGAGCAGGTTCCCCAGCATGACGGTGAGATACCAGATCGACATGATGGTCGAGCGCATCGAGCGCGGCGCCTGGGTGTAGCTGAACTCGAGCCCGGTCACCGAGACCAGCACCTCGGCGGTGGTGAGGAAGAGGTACTGCGGGAACTGCCAGAGCAGCCCGGGCGGGTGGCCGCCGTCGATGCGCAGCTGCACCACCGCCGCGGCCACGAAGGAGAGGACGGCCAGGAACATGCCTGCCGTCATCTTCACGAGCGGCGCCAGCGCGACGCCGCGCCGCGCCAGCGCCGGGAAGACCACCAGGCTGAAGAGCGGAACCAGCCCCATCACCAGGAAGGGGTTGAGGGCCTGGAGCTGGGCGGCGTCGAGGTCGAAGGGGCTGATGACCGCGTCGCCGAGGCTGAACGGCCCGACCGTGCCGATGAGCTGCTTCCCCTGCAGCACCCAGCTCGAGCCGGTCTGGTCGAAGAGCGCCCAGAAGACGGTGACGGCGCCGAAGACCCCCATGATGCGCAGCACGGCCCGCGCCCCCTCGACCGCCTCGGGGGGGTGGCGCGCACGCGCGGGGTCGAGCCAGGTCTCCCCGGCGCGGTGGGTGCCGAAGCGGCGGAAGGCGTGCCAGAGCACGTCGAGGAAGCCGTGCGGGTTGGGGCCGGTGGGAGGGGTGCGGACGTAGGTGCGGGTGCCGGCCCAGAAGACGCAGGTGGCGACGGCCATGAAGACGCCCGGCACGGCGAAGGCCACGGCCGGCCCGTACCGCCGCAGCAGCCAGGGGATGAGCAGCTTGGCGGTGGCCGAGCCGAGGTTGATGACCCAGTAGAACCAGCCGTAGACCTTCTGCCTGAGGGTCACCTGGTCGGGCCTGAACTGATCGCCGACGAAGGCCGAGACGCTGGGCTTGATTCCGCCCGAGCCGAGGGTGATGAGCGCGAGGCCGGCGATGAGGCCGGTGCGGGTGGTCCAGAAGGCCAGGGTCAGGTGGCCGAGCACGTAGAAGAGCGAGACCCAGAGGATGGTCTTGTAGCGGCCCCAGTAGCGGTCGGCCAGCCACCCGCCCAGCAGCGGGGTCAGGTAGGTGGCCATCATGAAGAGGTGGTACCCCTCCTTGGCCTCGGTGTCCGGGTAGAGCAGGTACCCGGTCATGTAGACCACCAGCACCGAGCCCATCCCGTAGAAGGAGAAGCGCTCGCAGGCCTCGTTCCCCACGATGTACTTCACCTGCGGTGGATAGCGATCGGCGGTGGCGGCGGTCATGGCGCTCGGCTCGAGGCGGCGGCGGGTGAGGTCAGGCGGCCGAGCGCGCGGCGGGGCGCCGGGTGGCGCGGTACGCCAGGGCGACGGCCAGGAAGAGCACCGCCGCCCCCAGCATGAGCCAGGCGTAGAAGTGGTAGTAGCCGACGCCGTGCCAGCGGTTGAGCCCGGCCACCACGGCCGCCAGCAGGCTGCCCGCCGAGATGGTCAGGTACCAGAGCCCCATCACCAGGCTCTTGAGCTGCGGCGGGGCCTGCGTGTAGGCGAACTCGAGCGCGGTCACGCTCACCAGCACCTCGCCGATCCCCATGGCCACGTACTGAGGCAGCTGCCAGGCGACGTGGGGGTGGCCACCGCCCTGCACCAGCCCCTCGGCCCAGGCCGCCGCCACGAAGGAGAGGCCTGCCACGAACATGCCCACCGACATCTTGCGCAGCGGGGTCACCGCCACGCCGGCGCGGACCACGGCCGGATAGATCACCAGCGTGAAGAGCGGGATGAGCGTCAACACCAGCAGCGCGTTGAGGGTCTGCACCTGCCCGGTGGAGATCTCGAACCCGGCCACCACCCGGTCCATCTTGTCGGCCTGCAGCGTCCAGGCCGAGCCGTACTGGAAGTAGAGGGCCCAGAAGGCCGTCACCGGCGCGAAGACCAGGGCGATCCAGCCGACCGCCTTCACCGTCCCCTGCACCCCGAGCCGGACCGGCGGCGCCGTCCCGGCCGCCACCGCGGCGGCACGCACCGCCACCGCGGGCGGCTTGCGGATGTAGCGGCCGCGCCCCACCCAGAAGACCAGCAGCGCCAGCGCCATGGCCAGGCCAGGCACGCCGAAGGCGACGCGCGGGCCGTAGGCGTCGAAGAGCCAGGGGATGACCAGCGTCGAGGCGAAGGACCCGAGGTTGATCATCCAGTAGTAGAGGTTGTAGACGCGTTCGACGGCCCGGTCGTCCCCGGCCGGCACCTGGTCGGCGGCGAAGGCCGAGGCGCAGGGCTTGATGCCGCCGGCGCCGACAGCGATCAGCGCCAGCCCGACCATCAGGCCGGCCTGCCCTTCCCAGAGCGCGATGGTGGCGTGGCCGGCCACGTAGCCGAAGGAGAGCCAGAGGATGGTCCGGTAGCGGCCCCAGAGCGCGTCGGAGAGGAGGGCGCCGAGGATGGGGGTCAGGTAGACGGCGAAGACGAAGTACTGGTACCCGCTGATGGCCTGGCTCTCACCGAGCCGCAGGTTTCTCACCAGGTGCAGGGTGAGGATCGAGGTCATCCCGTAGTACGAGAAGCGCTCGGCGGCCTCGTTCCAGGCCAGGTACCAGATCTGGGTGGGGAGGCGCGCGGCGGGGGCGGGCGTGCTCATCTGGACGGGCATCCTGCCATACCTCGCCCCCGTGGAGGGAACCCGGCGGCCGGGCTGCTAGAGTAGGCGGGCGTGCACGAACCCTTCGCCACCGCGCTGCTACTCGCCGCCGCCGGGGTGCTGCTCACCGCCGGCGTGCTGGCGAGCCGGACCTCGGGCCGGCTGGGCGTCCCGGCCGCCCTGCTCTTCCTCGCCGTCGGCATGCTGGCCGGCTCCGACGGCCTCGGCGGCATTCGCTTCGACGACTACGCCCTCACCTTCCGGCTCGGGACCGTGGCGCTGGTCCTGATCCTCTTCGACGGTGGGCTCAACACCCCGCTCTCCAGCCTGCGCGGGGCGCTGGCGCCGGCGGCGGTGCTGGCCACGGCCGGCGTGCTCGGAACCGCGGCCCTCTCGGCGGCGGTGGCGGCCGGCCTCGGCCTGCCCTGGCCGCAGGCCCTGATCTTCGGCGCGGTGGTCTCCTCCACCGACGCCGCGGCGGTCTTCTCGGTGCTGCGCGGCGGCGGGGTCTCGCTGCGCCAGCGCGTCGGCCGGGTGCTGGAGCTGGAGTCCGGGCTCAACGACCCGATGGCCGTCATCCTCACCCTCTCGCTCACCGCCGCCGCCATCAGCGGCGAGCGGCTCGGCTGGAGGCTGGGGCTGGAGGTGGTGCTGCAACTGGCGGTGGGCGCGCTCGGCGGCGCCGCCATCGGTTGGGCCGGGCGCCAGCTGATGATGCGGGCCCGCCTCACCGCCGCCGGGCTCTACCCGGTCCTCTCGCTGGCGCTGGCGCTGCTCGCCTTCGGCGTCCCCTCGCTGCTCTGGGGCTCAGGCTTCCTGGCCGTCTACGTAGCCGCCATGGTGATCGGCGGCGGCACCATCCCCTACCTGCCCGGCCTGCGCCGGGTGCACGACGCCATCGCCTGGTTCAGCCAGGTGGGGATGTTCCTGCTGCTCGGCCTGCTCGCCTTCCCGAGCCGGGTCATGCACCAGGCCTGGACCGGGCTGCTGGTCGGCCTGCTGCTGGCGGTGGTGGCCCGGCCGGCGGTGGTGGCCGCCTGCCTGCTCCCCTTCGGCTTCACCTTCCGTGAGATCCTTTTCATCGCCTGGGTCGGCCTGCGCGGGGCAGTGCCCATCATCCTGGCCTGCTTCCCGGTGCTGGAGAAGGTGCCGGGGGCCACCGGGGTCTTCGACCTGGTCTTCTTCGTGGTGCTGGTGAGCACGGCGCTGCAGGGCGGCACCGCCCGCTGGCTGGCGCGCCGCCTCGGGCTGGAGGAGCCGAACCCGCCGGCGCCCCGCGCGGTGCTGGAGCTGGTGAGCACGCAGCCGCTGAGCGGCGAGATGCTGGTCTTCCACGTCGAGCCGGCCAGCGCCGTGGCCGGGGCGCGCATCTCAGACCTGCCGCTGCCGCAGGACGCGGCGGTGATGCTGGTGCTGCGCGGCAAGCAGCTGGTCCCGGCGCGCGGCCGCACCGTGCTGACCTCAGGCGACCACGTCTACGTCTCGGCCGGTCCCACCGACGCGGCCCTGGTCCGGCTGCTCTTCGGCCAGGCCGAGGAGACCTGAGGCCCGTGCCATGAAGAAGGCCCTGGTGGTGATGAGCGAGCTGCCCGGGCACGGCCGCGGCGTCAACGGCCGAACCCTGGTGCAGTTCCTCCGCACCTACCTGGGCCACGCCGCGGTCGGCGCCTGCAGCGCCGCCGACCTGCTCCGCGGCCGCGAGCGCGAGGCCGAGACCGTCTTCCTCGGCCTCCCCTCTCCGGTGACCGGGCGCCACCTGGCCCGGCTGCGCCGCCGCAGGCTGGTGCTCTTCGACCTCTTCGACCACCACCACCCGCTCTGGACCGACGCCAACCGCGACCTGCTCCGCGACGCCTCCGGCCTCTACCTCAAGGCCTGGACCGACGCGCGCTGGGACCACGGGATCCGCATGGGCTACGCCCCCATTCGCCGCTACGGCAAGCTGCGCCTGGCGCTCGCCCTGAGCGGCCTTCGCGGGGCGCTCGGCGTCCCGCCACCGGCCCACCGGCATGACGTCCTCTTCCTCGGCGCCGCCACCGGTCGCGACCCGGGCCGGGCCGACCCGGTCACGGTGCCCAACCAGCGGGTCGAGTGGCTGCTGGAGCTGAAGACCCGCGGCCAGCACCTCGCCACCTGGGGCGGCCTGCTGGGCGGGACCCTGGCGCCGCACGTGGTGGAGCGCTACGGCGACCTCTCCCGCTTCATGCTGCCCGGCAAGGTCCCCTTCCGGAGGTACTTCCGCGCTTTGCAGGAGAGCCGGGTGGCGTTGACGCCGGAGGGAAACGCCCCCTGGTCCTACCGTCACTACGAGGCGATCTACGCCCGCGCGATGATCGTCACCAACGACTTCCGCCACATCCAGACGCTGATCCCGCTCCCCAACCAGGGGATGGTCCACGTCGAGCCGGGGCAGCCGGTGGTGCCGGCCATCGAGGAGGCGCTGCGGCTGCGGCGCGAGCGGCCCGACCTGCTGGAGGAGAACGTCCGCTTCCTGGAGCGGTACCTCGACCAGGGGCTCTACTCGCGGCGCCGGCCGCTGCTCTGGGAGCGCTTCACCGCCCAGCTGCCGCCCTGATCAGCCGCCCCTCTCCTCAGCTCGCCGGCGCGCGCAGCGCCGCCACCGCCAGCAGCGTCCAGCCGGCCATGAAGGCCAGGCCACCGAAGGGGGTGATGGCCCCGAGCCAGCGGACCCCGGAGAGGGCGAGCGCGTAGAGGCTGCCGGAGAAGAGTACGGTGCCCGCCAGCAGCAGCCAGCCGCCCCAGGTCGCGGCGGCGCCGGTCCAGCGGGCGGCGGCCCAGCCGGCGGCCAGCAGGCCGAAGGCGGCGTACATCTGGTAGCGGGCCCCGGTCTCGAAGACGGCCAGCGCCTCGGGGGTGAGGCGGGCCTTGAGGCCGTGGGCGGCGAAGGCGCCGGTGCCGACGGAGATTGCGGCCGAGAGCGCGCCGGCGGCGAAGAGGATGCGATCCATTCGACCAGCCTAGCGCCGCGTGGCCGCGCGCGCAGCGGAACCGTCCGGGGAGCGTCGCGGGGCGTCGGGCTTGCGCCCCGGCGCCGGCCGCTTAGATCAGCGGTGTGCGCTTCGCCGACCGCCACTGCGCCCGCTGGCCCAAGGGCAAGCCACCGCTCTCCGAGGCCGAGGTGGCGGCGGCCCTGCGGGAGCTCCCGGGCTGGACCGCCACCGGGCGCGCCACGCGCCTCACCCGCCGCTTCACCTTCCCGGGCTTCGGAGCAGCCATCGCCTTCGTGAACGCCCTGGCCGGGCTGGCCACCGCCGAGGACCACCACCCGGACTTCGCGGTCCGCTGGAACGTGGTCGAGGTGACGAGCTCTACCCACGACGCCGGTGGCCTCACCGACAACGACTTCATCCTGGCGGCCCGGCTCGACGCCCTCCCCGAGGCTCCCCCTCCCTGACTCCCCAGCCTGGGGTGGCGTCCGTGCCTGTCCACGGCTAGACAGTGCTCCGTGCCTCGACTGACCACCTTCCTCATCTTCCTCGCCGTTGCCATCGCCATCCTCGGCGGCATGCACGGCTACATCTGGCTGCGGCTGGTCCGCGACCCCGGGCTGCCCGAGCCGTGGCGGCGGCTCCTCACCTGGATGCTGCTCGGCGCCGGCCTGCTCATCCCGCTCGGCCTCTTCGCGGCCCGCCTGGCCGGCCGCAGCTGGATCCGCGTGATCCCGAGCGCCGCCTTCCTCTGGATGGGGATGGCCTTCCTGCTCTTCGCCACGCTGCTGGCGGTCGACGTGGTGCGCTCGGGGGCCTGGCTCTCCAGCTGGGTGGCCGACTGGTTCCGGCAGCTGCCCGAGCCACCGGCCGATCCGGCCCGGCGCCAGTTCGTGGCCCGGGCGGTCGCCGGGGGGGCGGTGCTGGTGGCCGGGACCGCCGGCCTGGTCTCCTACCGGAGCGCCACCGGCCCGGCGGTGATCGAGGAGGTGCCGATCCGGCTGCCGAAGCTCCCGCCCTCACTCTCCGGCTACACCATCGCCCAGATCTCGGACCTCCACGTCGGCCCGACCATCCGCGAGAAGGAGGTCCGGCGCGTCATCGAGCAGACCAACGCGCTCAAGCCGGACCTGATCGTCATCACCGGCGACCTGGTGGACGGCACACCGCGCGAGCTCGGTCACATCGTGGCCGAGCTGGCCCGGCTCCAGGCCCGCCACGGCGTGGTCTTCAACACCGGCAACCACGAGTACTACTCGGGCGTCGACGCCTGGCTGGAGCTGCTGCCCACGCTCGGCATCCGCCCGCTGCGCAACCAGCAGGTGGCCATCGGCGACGAAGGTGGCCGCTTCACGCTGGCCGGCGTCGATGACTGGAGCGCCAGCCAGTTCGGCCGGGGGCACGGCATGGATCTGGAGAAGGCCGTGGCCGGCCACGACGGCGAGCGCCCGCTGGTGCTGCTGGCCCACCAGCCGCGTGACTTCGAGGCCGCGGTGCGCGCCGGCGTGGACCTCCAGCTCTCCGGCCACACCCACGGCGGCCAGCTCTTCCCGTTCAACCTGGCGGTGCGCGCCACGGTCCCGTGGGTGAAGGGGCTCTACCGCGAGACCTTCGACAACCGGACCGGCCAGATCTACGTCTCCCGCGGCACCGGGTACTGGGGACCCCCCATGCGGCTCGGCTCGCCGCCGGAAATATCCAAGTTGATCCTGACGTCGTAGAGTCATGGCCATGATCGGTCCGACGCTGGCCGTCGCCCTCGCCGTCGCCCTGGTGGCGCCGCAGGCCCAGGAGCCCCTCCCGGCGGCGACCGCGACGGCCTCCTCGGCGGTGGCCGCGCCTGGGTCCCCCGCCCAACCCGGGCCGTGCCTTCAGGCCGCTGCACCGGCCGCCCTGGTCCCCTGGCTCCCAGGAGAGCGGATGGACTTCGTCATCGACTACCTCGGCATCACCATGGGCAAGGCCGCCATCTCGGTGGGCGGCACGAAGGACGGCGCGGCCCCGCTCGAGCTCTCCTCACGCAGCGCCGGCCTGCTGTCGGTGGTCACCTTCCGCCAGACGCTGGTGAGCGACCTCGACCTGGGCACCCTCCTGCCCCGCTCCTCGGTGCTCGACGCCGAGGAGCCGGGCGGCTACAAGCACACCGACACCGCCTGCTTCGACCGCGCCAGCAACACGGCCACGGTGCGCGAGAAGGGGCGCTTCGACCACACCTACGAGGTCGAGGTGCCCGAGGGGACGCTCGACTTCGTGGCCCTGGTCTTCCGGCTGCGCACCGTGCCGCTCCCCGACGGCGCCAGCCACATCTTCCAGGTGCTGTCCGGTCGCAAGGTCTCGCAGGTGGTGGCTGCGGTCGTGAAGCGGGAGGTGGTCAAGACCGCGGCCGGGAAGTTCCCGAGCGTGAAGGTGCGGGTCCCGACCGGCTTCGACGGCAAGTTCAGCGAGAAGAACCCCACCCACGTCTGGTTCAGCGATGACGCCCGGCGGGTGATCGTCAAGATCAGCACCGACTTCGCCATCGGCCACGCCGCGGCCGAGCTGGTGAAGTACCAGCCGGGACAGGCGGCGGTGGAGCCGCCCATCGAGCCGGCGCCGGCACTGGACGTTCCCGACGCCCCCTGAGCGCCGCGGCCGGACTGCCTAACCGAGCGCCGCCAGCACCCGGACCGCGGCGTGGGCCGCCCCGTCGAGCGGCGGAGGCGCCGGCATGGAGAGCTCCAGCACGCGGCGGACCGCGCCGCCGACCCGGCCGGCCCGCAGCTCGGCGTTGGAGAGGTGGACTGCGGCGAGCCAGCGCGGAAGCTCCGTCACCATGACCGGGTACTCCGGGAAGTCGCCGCGCTCGGTGTAGACCAGCCGGGTGCCGGCGCCGATGGCGTCGCTGACGATGCCGTAGCCCGGCTTGGTGACCACCACGTCGGCGGCGCCGACCAGGTCGGGGTAGCCGAGCCCGAGCGCCTCGAGGCGCGCCTCGGGGAGTTCGTCGGGGAGGAGCCAGCGTATCCCCGCGTCGCGCTCCAGCGCGGCGCGCGAGAGACCCGGGAGCCCGATGCCACCGAAGGAGACCAGCGCCGCCGGCCGCCCGTCGAGGCCGAGCCGGCGCCGGGCCTCGCGCCGCTCCACCCGGGGACGCCGCGCCACCATGCCGACGCGCTCGCGCACTGGGAAGGCCGTGAGGCCGGCGGCGAAGGGGAGCTCGAGGAGAAGACCGACCGTGGCGTAGGCGGCCGCGGCCCGCGCCGCCGAGGTGGCCAGCGAGGGCTGGCGTGGAGCGAGGTGGCGGTAGATCCAGTCCCAGGAGAAGTTGCCGAGGGCCAGCGACGGCAGGCCGGCCCGCGCCGCCGCCTCGAAGGGGAGCGCCGGGATGTCGCCCAGCACCGCCCGCGCGCCTTGGGCGCGCAGGTAGGCAACCTCGGCTTCGACGCGCTCCTCCCAGGTCGCCTCGAAGGCGGCGCAGGCGGCCGCCGTGGCCGGCTCGTCGAAGGCGAGCGCGTCGCGTTGCACCAGCCCGACGTCGACCTGCTGGTGGCGCACCGTGAGCGGGGGCGAGACGGCGCGCCGCACCAGCCGCTCCGGCACGGTGCCGACGAAGGCGATGGGGAGCGCCGGGGCCCGGGCGCGGACCGCCGCCAGCACCTCGCAGAGCCGGGTGGCGTGGCCGAAGCCGTGGCCGGAGACGTAGGCGACCAGCATGCGGAGCAGCTTCGCATGGTGCGGGAGGGATGGGTGCGGCCCCTCCTTCGCGAGTTCAACGTCGGCACGGAGCGCTACGGCCTCACCGGCTCACCGGCGTCGCCTGCCGGCCGGCGCGGGCCTGCGCGTCCACCTCCTGCCAGACCAGCCGCGAGACCGCCACGATGGCGTCGTCGAGCACGTCGAAGCGGGTCCCGCTGGTCATGACGCAGAGCAGGTAGGGGTTGGCCGAGTGGTAGACGATGCCGCAGTCGTGGAGCTGCACCGTGTTGTCGCGCGCGTCCGACTTCTCGCCGAACTTGTGGGAGACCTCCACCCCGGCCGGGACCCCGGCCACCAGCCCGTCCTTGAAGGCAGAGCGGGCCAGCAGCTCCAGGGCCCACTCCGAGGCGTCGCGCCCCAGGTAGGTAGCGTTGTAGAGGATGCGGAAGAAGGAGGCATAGGTCTGCACCGAGAGGAACTGGTCGTCGCCGGCGGCGCGCGGGTCCTGCATGCGGAGCAGCGCGTAGACCAGGTCGAGCTGGGCTGGATCGACGACGCCGGTCAGCAAGGCGAAGGCGTTGTTGTCGGAGTAGACGATCATCCGGACCAGGAGCTCCCGCACCGGGTAGTGCTCGCCGGGGACCAGCCGCACGGCCGGCTGGAGGTTCTGGTCGGCGTTGTGGTCGCGCGACAGGTCGAAGGTCACCGGGCGCTCCAGCAGCGCCTCGCCGCCGGGGCGCTCGGCCTGCTTGAGCAGGGCGATGAGGAGCGGCAGCTTGCGCAGGCTGGCCGGGATGAACCGCTCCGTCTCGCCCACCGAGAACCAGATGCCGTCGTTGAGCTCGCGAAAGTAGACGCTCACCCTGGCCGGTCCACGCGGCTCGCCTTGCTGGGCAAGCAGGGCCACCACCCGCTCCTTGAAGGGAATCAGCTCGCGGTTGCGCAGCACGTCCTCGGCCAGGTCGCACTCCAGCAGCGGGTTGACGTGGTGGTTCCGGCCCTCGCGCCGCTGCAGGTAGGCGGCCCGGTCGGGACCGGCTCCAGCTCCTGCCCCGCGCGCCGTCCAACCGGCGCCGAAGCCGGCCCCCAGGGCGGCGAGCGCGAGCGCGGCTGTGGTCTTGGCGTTCAGGGTCATGGCGGAGCCGCCCGTGACCCTAGCCAGGCCGCCCGGCCGACCGCAAGGCGGGAGGGGGCGCAGCGGGGAGACCGGGCCCTGCTTCCCTGCTACCCTCCCCGCCGCATGAACCGCCGCGCCCTGCTGGTCCTGCTGGTCGCCTTCGGAGGCGCCGTCGCCGTGATGGCCTGGCTCCGCGCCGAGATGCGGACCGCCGCCGCTTCTCAGGGCGAGAGCGCCGCCACGATCCCCGGCAGCCGCTCACAGCCCGAGCCGCGCGCGAAGTAGCCGCGAGCCGACCGCTCGGCCAGCTCGGCGAAGGGGTTCTGCTCCGGGTTGACGTCGACCAGCGCCGCCCCGCGCTGGAAGGCGATCCGGCCGATCTGCATGGGCAGGTTGGTGGCGCCGCTGGTCCCGACCACCAGCAGCAGGTCGGCCGCCCCGGCCGCCCGCAGCGCCGAGTCCATCGAGTAGTTCTCCTCGTCGTAGCACTCGTCGAACCAGAGCACGTGCGGCCGCAGCCACTCGCCGCAGCGCGGGCAGGTGAGCGCGGCGCGATCGGCGGCGGTGAGGGGAGTCTCCTTCACTCGCTCCCCGAGGTCGGGCTGGTCGACGCGCCCCAGCCCGCACTCGGCGGCGCAGCGCACCCAGGCGGCGTCACCGTGGATGGTGAAGAGCCGCTGCGACCCGGCCCGCCGGTGCAGGCCGTCGATGTTCTGGGTGATGAGCGTGAAGCGCTCGCCGAGCCGCTGCTCCAGCGTGACCAGCGCGGCGTGGCCGGCGTTCGGCGTGGCGGAGCGGCAGACGCCGAAGCGGTAGAGGTACCAGCGCCAGACCTCCTCGGGCCTCCGGTCGAACATCTCCCTGGTGGCCATCTCCTGGGGCAGGTAGTTCTTCGAGCCGACCACCCAGTAGCCTTCCGCCCCGCGGAAGGTCGGGATGCCGCTCTCCGCAGAGATGCCGGCGCCAGTGAGGGCCACCACCCGCCCCTGCGCCGCCCGGACCTCCTCGAGGATCGTCGCCAGCTTCGGTTCCATTGGTGGTCTTCTCCTGCAGCGTGCACGGCTACGGATAGCCCATCGTACCGCGCATCCGGTGCTGTCCCAGCCCCCATGGCTGGAGACATTGCCCAGCCCGACGGGCTCCTTCCCGGCGGGCTCGCCCCTTGCTTTGCCGCGAAGGATGCCCCCGCGGTACGAGCCGGTCGAGACCTGGGAGCGCCGGCCTGGGGCGGCGACGGCGCCGCTCGGGGGATACCGGCGGCGGGAGCCGGAGAAGACCTTGCTCCACCAGGTGGTGCGGGGGCGGCTGGAACCGTTCCTGGCCGCGGTCCGGCCGCCCTTCGCGCTCCACCGGCTCTCCCAGGGTCCGGACGGGAAGCTGCTCTACAAGATGAAGCGGGCGCGGAGCGGAGCGCTGTTCCTGCTGCTCACGCCGGACCAGCTACTGGCCCGCATCGCCACGCTGGTGCCGCCTCCGCGGACGCACGCGCTCCGG
Organism: Anaeromyxobacter sp.; assembly: GCA_025360965.1. Lineage (GTDB taxonomy): Bacteria > Myxococcota > Myxococcia > Myxococcales > Anaeromyxobacteraceae > JADKCZ01. The sequence continues at coordinate 30,165 of JANYBC010000140.1, forward strand.
TACCACGGCCTCTTCGCGCCCAACTCGAAGGACCGGTCAAGGGTCGTGCCGGTGGGAGCACCCGCGCCCCCCGCGGCAGCTGAAGGACACCAGCGCCAACGCGGACAGGATGGCGTTTCGGGCCAGGCAGCACTCCGGGCGCCCGCTACGGAGGGCCCCCCTGCCGGTTCAGCGGCGGCAGCTGGCTTCACCCTCGCGGCGCCGGTTGGTCTACCCGGGGACGACAGATGCGCTCCTCGCTACCGGGTGCCATGGGCCGAGTTGCTGAATACGGCGGGGCAGACCCTTCCTACGACGACTGATTGCTGACGGCTGGGCCCGGGATACGGGCCGTGGGCGGAGCCACGCGCTGGGTCTGCCTCCGACGCCCTTGGCCGTACCCTGGCGGATCGTCCGGGGCCTGTGGCTACTTTCGGGAGTCGAGGAAACGGGGTTTGAACCAGTCACCATAGCGTACGTTATCGGTCGCGAACCGCGGCTTGGATTTCTTACCCCTAAGCCGCAGGAGCCGGGGCGAGGACCGGAGTCTACCCGGGGGCGAGGTGACCGAGGTGGCGGTCTCCGTCTACGGCTTCGGGCCGCTGCCGCGCGGCGCGCCCCACACCGCCAGGACGTGGACGGTCGCTCTGGTCTCGTCCACACGGAAGTAGACGTGATGCTCCGTCCTGGGCATGAGAACCCGGCGAATCCCTGGACGCCGCGCGGAAGGCCATCTCACCCCGACGCCCGGCATCTCGCAAATGAGCCGAATCGTCGATTCGGGCTCTTCCGTGAAGACCCTGGGCGCCGACGGGCG
>JANYBC010000157.1 GCA_025360965.1 Anaeromyxobacter sp.
GTTCAGCCGCCGGAGCTCAGCCACGGCCACGTCCACCAGCCCCTGGAGCCGGCTGAGCGTCCCGCCGAGGATGAGAATCTCGGGGTTGACCGTCACCACCAGGTTCTGGAGGACCAGGGCGAGGTGCTCGCCCGCCTCGCGGACCACCCGCATCATGGTGGGGTCGCCCTGGTCGAGCAGCGTCACCAACTCGGACACGCGCAGGATGGGCTGGTCCCGGCCGGTGGCCTGCCTGCTGATCACCTTCTGCGAGAGGATGGTCTCGGCGCAGCCGCGGCGGCCGCAGGCGCAGGGATCCCCGTCCACCTTGAGGATAGTGTGGCCCACCTCGCCCGCGAGTCCGTCGTACCCGACGTGGAGCCCCCCATCGAGCACGATGCCGGCGCCCACTCCGTAGCCGAGGCTGAGGAAGACCAGCGAGCCGACTGCCGGGCCGGTGCCGAAGACGTACTCGCTCAGCGCTGCGGCGTTGGCGTCATTGAGAACCTTGATCGGCATGTCGGCGGCGCGCCGCTCCGCCAGCGAGGCGGCCAGCAGGTCTCCGAATGGGACGTTCCTCCAGCCGATGCTGGGGGCGAGCCGCAGGAAGCCCTCGGTGTCGACCATGCCGGCCACCGCGACCCCGGCACCGAGGACCTTGCGCTTGCCGGCCAGGACCGCGGCCCGGGCCTCGTCCACCAGCGCGCCCGTGTCCCGGATCGACTGCCTTTGATCGACGTGCCGGTAGTCGACCCTCCTCGAGAAGAGAACTTCTCCCTGGAGGCCGCAGGCCACGGCGTTGATGAAGTCGTCTCCCACCTCGGCGCCGACCAGGGCCAGCCGGGTCGAGTCAAGCTCGAGGGCCTTGGGCCGGCGACCCACCGCCCCGGTGCCCCGGGTGCCATCCTGGCGGAGCCAGCCATCCTGGAGCAGCTCACCGACCAGAACTGAAACCGTCGACTCGGCGAGACCGATCAGCCCGGCCAGCTCGCCGCGGGCCAGCCCTGGCCTGGCCTTGACGTGCCGGACGATGGCCATCCGGTTGAGCCTCTTCAGCATGCGTTGGGAGCCGGCCATCGCTCAACCTTCCCCGCTTCGACCGGTCATCCCGAGGGCGATCGATGCGCGTCGACCACCGGGTACCGTACCGTAAATGCCTGGACTCATTGATCTTTTGCTCATACACCCGATTGTCGGGCGACGTGCAAATCCAACTGGGGCTGTGACTACATGCGGCACTGCTCGTGGCCAAGGACGAGGTAAGAGACTCTTGGGTCTGGCCGTTTCGTATAAGTTCGACCATACTCCGAATTATCTGTGCTAGGAAGCCGGGCTGCCTGCATGAATGCCGGGCTGACCATTCCCGTGTGCGAGGCGGCACACGTGGGAGACCGATGACGGTTGGACCGCTCGAGCGAGACCGGGAGCCCTTGTCGTGGGTCAAGCGACCCTCGTGGACGCGCTCTGCCTTCCTGCTGGCGGTCCTGGTCGCCTGCGCCTGCAGCGGATCGAACTCCAGCACACCGGCTCCGCCGCCGGCCAACACCTCCGGCTGGTGGCGGGAGCAGGTCGGCTACGAGATCTTCGTCCGCAGCTTCGCCGACTCCGACGGCGACGGCGTCGGGGACTTGAAGGGGCTGACCGCGAAGCTCACCGCGCTGAACGACGGGGCCCCGGCCGCCAGCACCAACTCGCTCGGTGTCGACTTCATCTGGCTGATGCCGCTCTTCCCATCGCCGAGCTACCACGGATACGACGTCACCGACTACAAGGCCGTCAACCCGGACTATGGGACGCTGGCCGACTTCGACGCCCTCATCGCCGAGGCCAGGGCGCGCCACATTCGCGTCATCCTCGACATGACGCTGAACCACACCTCCTCGCAGCACCCCTGGTTCATCGACTCTCGGTCGGGACCGACCGCGGCCAGGCGCGACTGGTACGTCTGGAGCCCAATCGACCCCGGCTGGGTTGCCCAGGACGGCACCACGCATCCCTTCCGCTACTGGAGCTCCGGCAACTACTTCTACGCCAACTTCGGCGCCGACATGCCCGACCTCAACCTGCGCAACGCCGCGGTCGAGGCGGAGCTGGTCGACTCGATGAAGTTCTGGCTGGCCCGCGGCGTCGCCGGCTTCCGGCTCGACGCGGTCCGCTACTTCGTCGAGAACGGCGGCGCCGGGTTGAGGGATCAGCCGGAGACCCACGCCTTCATCCAGCGCGTCCGGGCGGCCCTTCAAGCCCAGTACCCTGAAACACTGCTGGTGGCCGAGGCCTGGGCCGATCCCGAGACCATCGCCACCTACTACGGCGCCGGGAACGAGGCGCAGCTCGCCTTCTCCTTCAGCCTGAACGACGCCATGGTCGGGGCGGCGCAGACCGGCTTCGCCACCTTCCTCAGCCAGGCGTTCGATCGCTTCGCCGCCGCCCTCGACCAGAAGGACCGCGGCTTCGAGGCCCCTTTCCTCTCCAACCACGATGGCCTGGCCGGCCGAGCCGTCGGCAGGCTGGGCTGGAACAGCCCCCACGCGCGAGTGGCCGCCGCCACCCTGCTGGCCATGCCGGGAACGCCGTTCCTCTATTACGGCGACGAGATCGGGATGGCCGGTCAGGCGACCTATGGCGACGCCGGCATCCGGACGCCCTATCCCTGGACCACCTCGGGCGCCAACCGCCACGGCTTCACGACAGCCACCGCCACCTGGTTCGACACCTACGCCGGCGCCGTCCCGGTGCTCGACGAGCCGGCCGGCGTCGAGCTGGAGACCCAGCGCACCGATCCTGGCTCGCTCTACAACCTCTTCCGCTCCCTCATCCGGCTGCGCCACACCCAGCCGCCGCTGGCCCTCGGCAGTGCGGCCCGCCTCGCCCCCACCGGCGGCGGCAATGGCGCGTTCGCCCTGCTCCGCTCCTGGCAGGGGAAGCGCGTCCTCTTCGTCGCCAACTACGGCGCGACTGCCAGTGGCCCCTTCACGGTCGCCGCCGGGGGGACGCCCGTGGTCCTGCTCGACGGCGGCCTCGGCGCCGCGCCGACCGGCACCGCCGCCACCATCGCCATCCCGGGCCTCGCCGCCTCCGCCTTCGCCTTCCTCTCGCTCGACTGAACCTGCCACTCACGGAGATCCCGACATGACCCTGCCGTCCGTCCGATCCCTGCTCGCCTCTGCCCTGCTCGCCTCCCTGGCGCCAGCCGCCCTGGCCGCCGACGTGGCCATCGCCTGCAGCGCCAAGAGCGGCTTCAAGTTCCCCGACCCGGCCGGCGACGACAAGGGGCCCGGCACCTACATCTACCCGACCGACGCCGTCTACAAGCCCGGCTCCTTCGACATCACCGAGTTCGAGGTGGTGCCGAGCGGCGACACCGTCGAGTTCAAGGTGACGGTCAAGGCGCGCATCGAGGACCCGTGGGACAGCGCCGCCTGGGGCGGCAACGGCTTCTCGGTGCAGATGGCGGCCATCCACATCGACACCGATCACAAGAAGGGGAGCGGCGTCACCGCCAGCCTGCCCGGCTTCAACGTCCGCTTCGCCGAGGAGGAGGCCTGGGACAAGGTGGTCATCATCTCCCCGCAGGGGCCGACCCGCGTCAACTCCGAGATCGACTCCAAGTGCCCGCAGTGGAAGGACCGGATCATCGTGCCCAAGCTGACCCGGGCCCAGGGGCGCACCCTCACCGCCGTGGTCGACGTCAAGGCGCTGGGCGGCCCCCCGCAGGCCGGCTGGGGCTACCAGGTGCTGATGCAGTCGAACGAGGGCTTCCCCGACAAGACCGACCTGCTGACCCGCAAGGTGAACGAGTTCGAGGGGCAGCACCGCTTCGGCGGCGGCAGCGACTACGACAACGACCCGCACGTCATCGACATGCTGGTCCCGCCGGGCGGTGACCCGGTCGCCAAGCAGTACGAGATCCTCTCCAAGTACAACAAGGCCGCCACCACCTCGGTGAAGCCCGAGGACCTGGCGGTGGTCCCGATGGTCTACCCCTGCGCCAAGTGAAGGACGCCATGACGAGGTCACCACTCCCGAGGGCGCTGGTCGGCGCCCTGCTCCTAGTCGCGGCGCCGGCGGCGCGCGCCGATCTCGGCAACTTCGACCTGAGCGGCAAGATCTACACCAAGTACATGTACCAGAACGACAACACCCAGGGCTGCCTCTCCATGTCCAACCCGTTCTGGGTCGACAACATCGGCGGCCACAACGGCGCGTGCACCGAGTTCGAGCTGCAGATCAAGGGGAAGATCAGCCCCAAGGTCACCGCCGGGGTCCGGCTGCAGAGCCGATGGGGGATGCTCTGGCAGGACTGGTGGGAGAACGGCGACCTGAAGCCGGGGATCTACGACACCTCGGGCGAGAGCCTGGGCATGAACCACGCCACCTACATCAAGCTACGCGGCGCCTGGGTGCGCGCGGCGCCGCCCATCCCGACCGTCAAGTGGGTCACCATCGGCGCCACCGACTACTCGA
>JANYBC010000191.1 GCA_025360965.1 Anaeromyxobacter sp.
GTCTTGAGCTTCAGGTCGGCGACGCAGATGACGCGGGCTGCGGTGTTCTCGACGATCACGTGGGAGACTCCTGGGCGGGGGGTGGGACTGCTAGAAGGTGAAGCCGCGCCGCGGGCCCCTGGAGGAGTACCCGCGGCGCGCTCTGCCGCGCTGGGAGAGCGCTAGATGCCGTCGCCGTAGGTGACCGACATCGGGAAGGCGCAGATGACGCCGGCGATGCGGCCCTCGCACGCGATCTCGACGCCCAGGCCGCGGGCCTCGGGCGGGTTCTGCTCGAACTCGAGCGGGATCTCGAGGTTGAGCTTGTTGGGGTCGCGCCGGTAGGCCACCATCCGGTCGGTCGCACCCGAGCCGGCCGCCTTGCACCGGAACCAGGGGATGACCGACTTGATGTAGGGGCTGGTGCGGAGGAAGAACTCCAGCACGGTGGCCTGGGTGTTGGCGACGCGCTTGACGGCGGCCAGGTTGTACTGGTCGAGCGGGAGCAGCAGCGTGTCGGGGGTCTCGATCCCGTTGGTGAGCGACGCGGACTTGGTGGTCACGCCGTTCATGTCGCGGAGAATCAGGTCCTCGGTCTTGGCCGTCCAGAGCGCCGAGGAGGCGGTGCCGTCGGCCGGGACGATGTAGACGTTGGCGCTCGGGATGTTGAGTAGACCGATCAGGCCCTCGCCGTTGCCGGAGGCGCCGATCAGGTCGACGCGCAGCTCGAAACCGAAGCGGGCTGCGGCGGCCTTCTTGGCGTCGAGGTTGCTGTTGGCCAGCATGGACGCCCGCAGCTCCTGCTTGGAGTAGCCGTAGGCGATGCCGTACCCGTGGACCGGGACGCGGTCCTCGCGCACCTTGACGTCGGCGCGGGGCAGGTTGTCCGAGTACGACCGGATCCGCTGCGCCAGGCCGACCTTGTCGTAGATGTCGTACTTGATGGTCTCGGCGCCGGCCGGGGCCTCGTGGGTGACCGGGATGAGCTGGCGAGCGAGCAGCTCGGGGTACGGCTGGTCGTAGGTCTTCGACCGGATGAACTCGAGCTTTCGCTCGATGACGATGCTCTCGGCCGCGTCGAAGTGCGGGTGCTGGAACTGGGAAGGCATGGTGGTGATGCTCCGTTCTCCGGCGCGGGCCGGTTAGGTGGTGATCGCCGTGAGGGCCGAGAACTGAACCGGGACGATGGCGCCGAGGGCGCCGGAGGCGAGGAAGCGCGCCCCCTTCACCTGGACGGCGGTGGCGGTGTCGGCGCTCTTGCGGAAGGCGCCCTTCTGCGAGCCGCCGGAGCCGGTGGCGTAGCGGACGAAGCAGGGGTCGTTCTCGACCACGGCCTCCTCGACCACGACGTAGACCACGCCCTCGGAGAGCAGGTCGAAGCGGTCATCGACCGGGATGCCCGCGGTGGCTGCCCAGGCCGAGGAGCCGATGGTGTTGACGTCGTGTCGGTGGACGCCGATGCCGACGATCTTGTCGGTGCCGGCGGTCGGGAGCAGCACCTCGCCGTCGGCCGCGCCGCGCTTGAAGGCGAGCCCGAACGGCAGGGCCACGGCCTCCTTGTTGCGGGCGGAGCGGATGTAGCGGACGGGGCACTCGTCGGCGATCTGGCCGGCGAAGCCGGTGCCAGGGGTCAGGGGGTAGCTCGTGATGCCGGCCATAGCGGTGTCTCCTTGCGACGGTGAGGTGGGGGACTAGCTCTTCGAGGTGCCCACGGTGGGCTTCTTGTAGGCGTCCTCGAAGGCCTTGCTGCGGGCCTCGCGGACCTGGGTGGAGTCGAGGTGGGCCTCGGGCTCCTTGGTGATCGGAGGCGGGGTGCCCGAGGCGGAGCGCAGGGCGGCCAGGCCCGACTTGCCGGCACCGGTGAGGCTGAGGTCGTACGCGGCCGCCACGTAGGCGTCGCCCTGGCCGTCGAGCTTGACGCCGGGGGAGAGCTTCTCCACCACGGCGCGCTTCAGGTCGATGTCGGAGCCGTCGAGCTTGGCCTCGGCACCGAGAATCTCGGAGACCTTGGTCTCCAGCTCCACGCGGGCGCGGGCGGCCGTGGTCGCGGCAGCCGCGGCAGCGGCGCCGGAGGTCTTGGCGGCCTCCTTGGCGGCGTCCATGGTCACGGTTCCGGCGACGTCGGGCGGGACCGTGCAGCCGTTCAGGCTGGCGCACTCGACCTTGCAGGGGCAGGCCTGGCAGCAGACCGAGGCGGCGCTGCAGCGCATGCCGAAGCACATCGGCACCCAGGCATCGAGCCGGACCACCTTCGCCTCGGCCATGTCGGCCCGGGCCTTGGTGGAGGCCAGCTCGTCGCTCTTGGCCTTCTCGGCGGTGGCGAGGGCGGTGAGCGTGGCGTCGGTCTTGGCGGCCTCGTCGGCGCGCGCCTTGCGCTCCTTCTCCAGCGCCTGGGCGGCGGGATCCGCCACCTCGAAGTCGATGCCGTCGATCTTGATCTTCACTGTTTGCTCCTCATTGGAGTCGGGTCCTGCAGCACGAGACCCACGTATCGCCACGCCGTCGGAGCTGTCCAGCCTGATGCGAACCTCGGGCCCGGCGCGGCCAGTCCCGACGACCGCGACGTGGTTTCCGCGCACGTTCCGCTGCACGCAGTCGTAGGCCTCGCCGTCAATCTCGCCGGGCGTCTCGTCGAGGTCGCAGGTGTAGCCGCAGGACAGCTCTTGCTTGCCCCCGAGGACCTTCTCGACCAGGTTGGCATCGGTGACGAGCATGGGGGCCGCGACCATGGTCCCTCCCTCATCGGGCCCGACGTTCTCCCCCAGGTGTCCGCGCGCATAGGCAGTGGAGTTGGTGGAGTCGAGCAAGCCTGGCGGGTGGTCATCCGTGACCGGCACCATCGAGAAGCTGGCGAGGGTCTCCGGCGAGAAGACCTCCTCGGGTGGGCGGTACTCGCGGCGGGTGGTGCCGTCGCCGCGGACGTAGACTTGGATTCCCGTGCGGGCGATCACCGCGTCGGCGCGGAGCCAGCCGTTCGGCTGCTTCTTCGCCTTCGAGTAGGTGCCTGAGTCGTAGCGTCGGACCTGAGCCATAATCCCGACGTATCACCGGCCCTGCGCTGCGCTAGGCGGCCTCGTCACTGAGCAACTCGTCCAGCATGGGCTCGGCCCAGCAGCGGCAGTTGTGCACCATCAGGCCCTGCGCTACATACCAGCCGGACGCCGTCTGGAGATTGAAGACATGGCCCGAGTATTCACGGACGAGCTTCTCCACCACGCGGAGCGGCTTCTGAACGACGAGATGACACTCACCGAGACCGCGCGCGAGCTGTGCGTGAACGCCGACAACCTCAGCACTAAGCTCAGGCAGCGAGGGGTCAAGACCCGGGGCCGAACCTACCGACCGGCCCACAACGCCAAGGACTACCCGCGCAGCATGGTGAAGCGGCTCCACACCAACGGCTGGAGCGTGAAGAAGATGTCGGAGCACTTCGGAGCCACTCGCGCGGCCATCCGATCCCAGCTTCTGCGCGATGGAGTCCAACCACGCAATCGGAGCCAGGCCCTGCTGGCCAGGATGGCCTCCACCCCCAAGCAGGAGCGACAGCGCCTTGCAGCCGCCGCGCACGCTGCGGTCCGAGGCGAGAAGCGAAGCATCGAAGAGCTGAGCCAGAGGGCCAAGCGGCAGACCCGCCTGGTCGGCGAAGGTGAGGAATTCATCGCAGAAGCGCTTCGACAGCGCGGGATCGAGTTCGTCGCACAGGCCCCAGTCCACATCTACAACGTCGACCTCCTGGTCGGCGCCGTCGCCGTGGAACCAGGCGTGCGATCCGGCGACCCGCTCCGAGACCCCAAGCGGCTCCAGCGCACGGAAGAACTCATCCGCCGTGGACTTCATGTGCTGTGGATCACCTACCGCGAGCTGGCCGCTCTGCACGGGTGCCTGGAATACGTCCTCGCCGACATCGACGCTTTGAATCGCGACCCATCCGCGCCGCGTGAGTACCGGGTGGTTCGGTGTAGCGCTCACCGTTTCACCCGAGCCCGTAACGAGCGTGGTCAACTCTCCGCTGTACCAGCGCCGGTACGCTTTCAGTACGCGCGACGCCGGTGAAAGAATCGTCTCGGCCGGGAAGCAGTTGATCGGCTCTCCCGGCTGGCCGTCCTCGGGGGGATCCGACCACTCGAAGGACTCGCCCTCGAGCAGCTCGTGCTCGTCGCGGACCCGGTTGTCGTTCATCGTGCGCCAAATGAAGGACGTCACGCCCAGGCTCTGCTGCCGGGTCGCGTTGAGGTCGCCGTAGAGCTTGCCCACCTGGTCGCGCGCCACCAGCTTGGCGCTGCTCTCGGCCACGCCGTAGCGATCCTCGATGAGCGTGGCAAGGTCTTCCCACCGCTGCCCCTCGCGCAGGCCCGCCGCGATCTTCGTTTCCAGGTCGGCCAGGTGCCGCTGCGCCACACTCTTGATGAGCGCCACGTTCTCGGCCGAGAAGTCGGCGATCTTGGGCGCCAGCCATGGCTCGGAGCGGTAGATGTCGATCCCCAGGCGCGCCTTGAACTGCTTCGCCAGCTGCTCCCGCTGGAAGTCGGAGGTGCGCTCCGCAAAGGTGTTGGCCAGCTCGGCCAGCTGCTCGTTCGTGAAGGTGGCGAACCACTCCTCCGAGATGGCGTCGATGATCTTGTTCACGTTGCTGGTCTCGTCGAGGCGGGCGGCCGAGTCGACGCGGGCCAGCGCTGCGCGCTCCACGAGGTGGGGCAGCTCCGGCTCGAGCTTCAGGCGTACCAGCTCGCGCAGCTTGCCCATGACCTTCAGGAGGGCGGAGAAGTAGGCCAGGCGGATGGCGTCTGGCTGCTGCTGGCGCGGCATTCGCTTCTTGCGCGGAAGAAGCCCCATGGTCTTCATTACGCCCCGGCGCACCCGGATGGCGGCGACGGTCTGAGCCTTGGTCATGCGCACGTCTCCTCTGCCCTGGCGCCCCGCTTCGTTGCCTCACGCGCCCGGAGCGCCCGCCAGCATCGGTGGCACAGGTCGTGGTCGGGCATGGCGCGGAGGCGGCGGCGCTTCCCCTTGGCGAGGACGAGCGCTGGCCGGCCGCACTCGCAGACCCGCTTCACGGCGCGGCCGGGTCGCTCTTCTTGCCGGACGGCGGCAGGGTAGGCGCGGCCTTTGCGGCGGCCAGCAGCGCGGCGGCCTCCTTCTCGGCCTCGGACGGGCCGGCGGCCATTTTCTTCCTGGCCTCCATGTCGAGGGTCGTCTCGGGGCTGTAGGCGTCGCCGCCGAAGCGGCTGACGGCGATCTCCTCGGGGAGCACGATCCCGGCGTTCACGTAGGCCGCGTCCGACTGGGCGATGGCGAGCCGGCGCTGCGCTTCGGCGAGCGGGTCGAGCTGGCGCAGTGGGCGGAAGGCGACCGACCATGCCTTCGGCTCCTTGCCCTTCGCCGCTCCCTCCTTGGCCAGCATCATCAACCGGGTGAGTCGCTCCGCCGGCTCGCGCAGGATCTCCTCCTGCAGGCCCTCGATGCGCTCCGTCCACCAGGTCTCCCCGGCCTTATCCCCGGCGTTGAGGCCGGACGGTGTCACGCCGAAGAGGCGGGAGACGGGCATGTCGGCCGCGGCGGCCAGCCGGACCATGAAGCGGTCGAGCATCTCGGGGTAGCCGGCCATCGGCGTGGCCTTGCGCTCGAAGGTCTCGCCTGCGTCGCCCGCCTCTCCGCTGCCGGCGTCCAGCACGGCGGCGCGCACCGTGGAGCGGCCCATCTCGATGGCCTCCAGGCGCTTGCGGACCACGTCCTCGCGGCCGGAGGCGATCAGCTCGGTCAGCCCGCGGATCTGAAGCACGGCCTGGCCGAAGTCGGCGAGCAGCTGGCCTGCCCCGCTCCACGCGAGCCCGAAGTTGCTCAACACCTCGAGGACGCGCACGAAGCAGCTGTCACCCCAGCCGCGGTTGCGGCCGTCCTGACGGCGGGAGACCTTGATGCCCTCGAAGCGGAGGATGCGGCTCTCGTGGACGATGGTGGTCCCCGCCTGCGGGACATTGACCGCGCCGTACCCCTGCGCCTGCACCCAGTAGGTCTCGGGCTGTCCGTACTTCGGCGAGAAGGCGTCGCCGTACCAGCTACGGGGGGAGAGCTCGAAGCTGTCGAAGACGGTGAGAAAGCGGATCCCGCGGATGCTCATCTCATTGACCGGCAGGGCCGGGTCCGGCGATCCGTCGTCGATGCCCATGACGATGCCGGCGCCGCCGTAGGCGCGGGCCTTTGACATCGCCTCGCGGAAGCGGCCGGGAGCCTTGATGATGCGCATTTCCCGCTCGAGCGCCTCCTCGGTCTCCTTGTCGTCGGAGATCTGGATGTCCAACCAGCGGCGGGTGGCCTCGCGCGCTGGCTCCTCGGCAATCTTCGCGGCCATGTCGTCGCCGCGGTAGAGCGCCTCGCAGTCCATCCAACTGAGGGCGAGGACGGAGACCTGGGTGCCGCGGGTCTTGTCCCGGCCGTTGATGCCGTGGCCGGTAAAGACGTTCTCCCAGCCGTCGGCGCGAGCGGCGCTGGTGGAGGCGTCGGCCCGGCTCGTGGTGGTCTTCTTCGAGGTCGAGGCGTCTCGGCGGGTGGTCCTTCGGGCCATAATGTCCACGTATCAGGAGCGGCTCAGGTCGCCAGCGCCTCGGTAGCGGCCGCACCGGAACGAGCCCTGGAGAAGCGGAGCAGCGCCTGGGTCGTCTGGTCGACCTGGTCGTCGTTGGCGCCCGTGGGGAAGCTGGCGTGCTCCTCCACGAAGTCGCTCACCCAGTCGGCGTGGAGCGGGATGAACACGTTGCCCGACTCGACCTCTGGGCTCACCGCGGCGGCGCGGCTCTCCTTCCCGCCCTCAGGGTTCACGGCGATCAGCCCCGTCACCCGGCGGCGCAGCACGTCGATGACCGCCGATCCGTTGGCCTTGTCCTCTATGAGCCGAGCCCGGGCGCGCGGGTGCTTGCCGATGAGCCCGAGCAGCGCCTTGACGGTCTCGCTGAAGCCCATCCGCGCGCGCACCTGGTCGAGCAGGAAGCGGTCCGGGCCGCTCCGCCCCCAGACCCCCATGGCCACGAAGTCGCTGGTGCTGGTGTCCTTGAAGGCGCAGTCGACGGAGATCAGCATGTCATCGAACTTCTCAGGTAGGAGGCGCGACTCGACCCCCTCGGGCACGAACTCTTCGGCCCGGTGCCACCGCCGCCACCAGCTGCGCCGGAAGAGGTTGCCCTCTGCTGGCGAGGGGCGCTGCTGGTGCTGGCCGGCGAAGCCGAGGGCGCCAAGGCGCCGCTTCTCGGCCGCGACCACGTCGGCCGGGAAGAGTTCGGGGAAGAGCAGCTCTCCCGGCTGCTCGCGCCAGTCCTTCCATCCGATGTTGGTGGCGCACCGCCGCCGCGGGTCGAACTCGGAGGGCAGGCAGAGATGGTCCCAGCCTCCCGCCTCGAGGAGGTGGCCGGAGAGGTCCTCCTGGTGAAGCCGTTGCATGATGACCACTCGCACACCCTTGCGCAGGTCGTTGAGGCGGTTGCCCATGGCCTGGTCGAACCACCGGATCGCCGCGTCGCGGGAGGCCTTCGAGTGGGCATCGACGGCGTTCAAGGGGTCGTCGACCACGACGGCGTCGCCGCGGAAGCCGGTGGTTTTGCCGCCCACTGAGAGCGCCGCCCGGAAGCCCATGCGGGTATTCTGGAAGTAGCTTTTCACGTTCTGGTCGGAAGAGAGATCCCAGCCGCGCATAAAGGAGCCCCGGTACCACTCGTCCTCGACCAACGCTCGGCACTTCACGCTGTCCCGGATGGCGAGGTCGCCCGCGTAGGAACTGAACAGGCCGCGCCACTCCGGCCGCCGCGCCCAGATCCACGCCGGCCAGAGCACCGCCACCACCAGGCTCTTCGAGTGGCCGGGGGGGATGTTGATCAGCAGGTTGTGAATCCGCCCCTCGGCCACCGCCTGCAGGTGATCGCAGAGGGCGTCCATGTGCGGCCCCCAGATGAGCGCCGCGGCCGGCTCGACGATGGGCCAGGCCTGCTGGACGAAGACCTTGAAGCTCCGCCGAGCCAACTCCGCGTCGATGTCAGCGAGCCGGTGCGGCGCCGGCAGCGACGATCGAGCGGTACTGTCGCAGCTGCTCATCGGTCAGGCTCCCCAGGTCGAAGGGCCCGCCCTCGGTCTTGATGGGCCCCCCGTCCTTGCCGGTATGTTCCATTCGCTCGACGAAGAGCTTCAGGTGCTTCCCGAGGTCCCGGAGCGCGTCCACCTTCGGCCAGAATTTCACCTCGCGCACCTCGCCGACCTTGACCCGGTCCTCGCCGTACCCATCGAACTCCTCGAAGACCTTGATGCCGGCGATGGCTCGGCGGACATCCTCCGGCATCTCCTTCACGGGGAGCAGGTGACCCTTGTCGTCGTAGGCTCCGCCGAGGTCCACCATGGCGATGCGCATCAGCTCCTGCAGCACCCGGTCGGCACTCAACTCGAGCCGGACCTGCCGCTTTGCCACGCCATCCTGGATCGCGGAGGCCACGGCCGCCTTTGTCAACAGCCGGGCGCCTTGCTGCCGGGCCGTCTTGGGGCTGTACCCGGCCCGGATGGCGGCCTGCGTGCCGTTGAGGTCCAGGAGATACTCGGCGACGAACCTCGCCTGGTTGGGGGGCAGCTTCTCGGGCACGTTCAACTCCTCCCCTCGACCGTATCGCGGATGTCGTCGGCGTCCTCGGTCTCGGGCACCTGGACGGGCTGCAGGTCGGGTGGGTGGTCGATGTCGGGGGTCAGCTCGGGGATGGAGAGCAGCAGCTGGCGCCGCACCTTGCACTGCTCGCCAGAGCCGGGCCGGAAGAAAGTGTAGCGCCCCTTCGACCAGTCGGCCTCGGGGTCGTAGGCGGTGCGTGCCCGGTGGTCGACACCCTCGGTGCAGGAGCCGGAGCTGCAGTAGGGGTGCACGCCGGCCCTCTTCTCGCGCACCGTGCCGTCCTTGAATCGGTTGCCGCCGGGCCAGCGCGCGAGTTGGCGCTGGATGCAGACGCGGGCGAGCAGGCGGGCCTGGAACTGGGTGCAGGTGACCAGGTCATCGGGCCGGAGCGGGCCCAGCGCGGGGGCGGGGCGGAACTGCCGAGCCTGGTCAGCCCACCAGGGGGAACGCTCGGCGTCGAGCCGAAAGAGCCAGAGCTGGTCGGTGGAGACGTCGCGGCGGGGCTTTCTGGCGCGTCCCTGGAGGCGGAGGAGCAGCACGCGGGCGGCCTCGCGTGGGCGACGGCCCGCTGCGACGGCTTCCAGCAACCCGACCACCTCGCGCTGCGCCGCCGCTGAAAGCCCCATTTCCGTCCCCCTACCCACTGGCTCGCATGACGCGCTTCGGCTTCAGCCGCCTGACCAGCGCCTCGACCAGGACCCGCGCACCCCGAAACCCCTCGCACGGGCACGAGAGGCAGGCCCCGGCGTAGGTCTGCCACCGGTCGTCGACGTGCATCTCGTGTTCGACCCAGGTGCAACCGCAGACGCATGGCGGGCCGCGGGGAGGCGTAGTCACCTCATCACCCCTTTCTGCTTCGACTCGCCGTCCCGGTAGCAGGGCCGGTTGCACCGATGAACCACGCCCTGGTCGTCCTTCCACTCAACGTCCGGCCGCATCGCGTAGGCCCCACAGCCGCAGCCGTGCGCGCCGATGGCCCGCTTTAGGTCCTCGACCAGGGCGCGCTGGGAAGGGGTGATGGGCTCGCCGCGCGGGGGGGGGGTGGGTGCTGCTCGGCTCCTAGAGACCATGGCGCTTTCCGGTGGTTGCCCATTCGATGCATTCTTCGACCGAGTGGAAGCGTGGCAGTCCTGCCGCTTCGGCGACCGCCATTTCGCGGTCGGCCCCGGGTGAGTGACCGGGCAAACGGAGGATGGCATCGCACCTGTCCAGCCACGCGAAATCCCAGGCCATCCACGACTCGTAATGGCGAGGATAGTGCTTCTCCCACCAGACCGACAGGTGGGGGACGAACGGATGGAGACCAGCATCCATGAGCCGAGCCGCCTCCCGCATCGCCGTCTTCGCGTGGCCCTCTGGGTCCGACGAGATGGGACCACTCACGTAAATGTGCTTGCTCACTTCCGCCTCCCGGTCAGGTCCAGGGTCTTGACCGGCGGGGGCAGCTCCTGGTGGTCCTCGGCCGTGGCGAGGACGGCGATGACGGTTGCGCCGAGGGCGGCGGCGAACAGCAGGGCGAGCTCGAAGGGGGTCACGGGGTGGGCTCCTGGTCAGTGTCGTGGTGGGACGGCGGAGGGACCGCGTCGGTGGCCGGAAGCGGTAGGGACGGGCCGGTGGGTGGGGGAGGCGCCTCGGGGAGGCGCGCAAGGATCTCCTCGAGGAGCGACCGGAAGGTCCGTGGCGGGACGGGACCCATCAAGCCCGCCCCCACTTCTGCATGTTGACGCCGGAGCCATGGGCGGCTCCTTGGAAGGCGGCCTCGTCAAGCGCCTGCTCGATGGCGGCGACAACCTCGGCCCCGACCTCGAATGGGGCGAGTCCCTTCTCGCGCATGTAGGCCGAGGGGTCTTTCATGCACTCGTCGTAGCGGTTGAGTGCGTCCGTCACGGGCTGTGGAATTTTCACGCGGTTGCCTCCTGGTTGGTCTTGGTGAACTCCTGCCGGAGCAGCTCAGCGCACGAGGCGAGGACGCGCGGGATAGCCCCGGGGGCAAACTCGGCCTCGACTTCGAAGGTTTTGGCCCGCCACGCGGCGTGGGCCTCGGTGCGGCGCGGCTCGGGAAGCTGGTCGAGCCAAGCCAGGTCGAGGATGGGGGGCGAGGCGGCGGTGGGCTCCTCCGCGGCGGCCGCGCGCTGCACCTGCGCCGAGGCCTCGCCGAGGTAGAACCCGATTGAGCCGGGGATCTCTCGGCCGTAGCTCGCGCGCTCTTCGAGGTCGCCGAGGACGGCCGCCAACGTCGCCTCGGCCGCGGTCTCCAGGGCGGTCTCCAGGCGCTTGCGGCGGTCCTGGCCGGCGTGGTCGAGGATCCAGCCCCGGAGGGCGAGGGCGTCGAGGAGCGCCTGGCAGCGAGGGTACTCGCCGGCCAGGGCCTCGGCCTTGGTCGGGAGGGTTGCTGGTTTCCCGGCGGCGGCGGCTTCCCGTCCGGCTGCGGCTGGAACTGGAACTGGAACTGGAACTGGAACTACGGATCCCGGGAAGTGGCCGGGAGAATGGGTTTTCCCGGTAATTTCCCGGCTGGTTCCCGTGCGGGAACGGATTTCCTCGGGATTCCCGCCTTTGGCTTCCCGGCTGGTTCCCGGCTGGTTCCCGGTTGGCTGTTGACTCGCTTGAGTCCACGCCGGGCGGGAGACCGTCCCGATCCCGACGGAACCCGGCCACGACGGCGGCCACCAGGTCGGCCGGTGGGGCCGGGGTGCGCCGCTTGGAGCCCTTCGGGTTGCGCTCCCGGTCGTACTCGGCCCGGTGCTTCTGGCCGTGCTCCCCGTGCCACCCGGTCAAGTAGCAGTACCGGCGCTCGTTGACCGTCCAGAGGCAGGCCATGCCGGCGGCCAGGTACTCCTCGAGCCAGGTCACCATGTCCGCCTCGGCGACGTCCTGGCGGTAGACCCAGCCGCGGGCCGCCAGGGCGCGCGGGATGACCTCGAAGCACCCGAAGTCGTCGGCGAGCAGGATGAAGCGCGGCCAGGCGTCTTGGGCGCGCGGAGAGCACCTCGCCATCGAGGTCGAGGTCAGCAGTGAGTCGTCGAGCAGGCGCTTCGGCATCTACCCCTCCCCTTCAACAGCCCTGAGCGCCAGCTCGGCCACGTCCGCCACCGTCCGCTTACCCTCGAGCTCGAAGCAGCCCATCAGCGCCCTGGTCAAGTAGCGGATCGCGTCCGGCATCGACTCGTCGTCGGTACTCATCAGCCTGAGCTGGGCGTGAATCAGGGAGCGCTCTACGCCACGTCGGGTCATGGGGTCTCCAGGGCAGCGCCAGAGGAACGCCGGTAGGTCGCCCTCTTGCGTAGACACTTCGGGTCTCGACAGGTCTTCCAGGGCCGGCCAGGGCCGCGCTGCTGCACGCCCACCTTTCCGCAGGCCCAGCAGGTGAAGTGCCGGACGTGGGTAGGGTCACCCTGCGCGCCGCGGTGGTCCGTTCGGTGACACGTTGGGCATGTCTTCACCGGACACTCCCGAGCTGGTACAGGCTCTCGGCCCGGCTGACGCACTCGACCTCGACCCGACCGCTCCGCTTGAGCTGCGCGAGGATGCGGCGCACCGAGTCAGGAGCGGCCTGGAGATGGGCGGTGATCTCCTCAGTGAGCGTCGCCATGTGAAACTGCCGGTGCTCGTGGATTCGACACCAGTCGAGGATGGCGAGCC
>JANYBC010000258.1 GCA_025360965.1 Anaeromyxobacter sp.
CGACCTCGAATCCGACGCCGAGTACACCGAGCCCGGCATGAACACCGACGTGGTCACGGGGTACTCGATCAGCGAAACCGCGCTGCCGTCGAGGTTCGACTCGCCGGACTACCAGGTGCTCATCGTGGCGAACAAGTACCAGACCGGGTTCGACCAGCCCTTGCTGCACACGATGTACGTCGACAAGCGGCTCTCGGGGGTCCAGGCGGTGCAGACCCTCTCCCGGTTGAACCGGATATGCCGGGGCAAGGAGGACACCTTCGTCCTCGACTTCGTGAACGACGAAGAGGAGATCCGCCGCTCGTTCCAGCCGTACTACGAGCAGACCACCGTTGCCGAGCCGGCCGATCCCCAGAACCTCTACAAGCTCCAGCACGCGCTCGAGCTGGCGCACGTCTACGCGACCTCCGAAGTCGAGGCCTTCTGCAAGGTCTTCTACAAGCCCAAGAAGACGCAGACGACGGCGGACCACGCCGAGATGTACCACCACCTCGCGCCGGCGGTGGACCGCTTCAAGGCGCTCCAGCCCGAGGCGCAGGACGAGTTCCGGGTCGCGCTCGGCGCGTACGTGAGGCTTTACGCCTTCCTCTCCCAGATTCTGCCGTTCACCGACCCGGACCTCGAGAAGCTCTACACCTACGGCCGCTTCTTGGAGACGCGCCTCCCGTCTGACCCCAGGAAGGACCCGCTCAAGCTCGACGCCGAGACCGTGCTTTCCTACTACCGGCTCGACCTGGTGCGGGACGGGACCATCCCGCTCAAGGCCGGCGAGGAGGCCTTCGTCTACGGCCCCACCGAGGCCGGCGCGAAGCGGGCCGCGTCGGAGGTGGCGAAGCTCTCCGAGATCATCGAGATCTTGAACGAGCGCTTCGGCACCAACTTCAACAACGCCGACCAGCTCGCCATCGACTCGGTGGCCGAGGAGCTGAAGGCCGACCAGGTGGTCCAGCAGCACGCCAGCGTGAACCCGCTCGACAACTTCGCGCTCGCCGTGAAGGGCAAGATCGAAGGAGCCTTCGTCGATCGGATGGACAAGAACGCGGACATCGCAGCCCGGTTCCTGAACGACAGCGACTTCCGCGCCGTGCTCACCGACTACCTGGTGAAGAAGGTACACGCTGACCTCACGAGCTCATCGGACGCCCAAGCTGGGCGGTGACTACCGTGTTCGAGGTCGAGGCCATCGCCGCCCAAGTTGAGTCCCTCCGAGCCGTGCTGCCGGCTCAACCCTGACCTGGAGGGCTTCTCGGACGCTCACCGGGTCCTGGAAAGGAGGACGGCCCAGCAAGCCGCTGTTAAGCGGTTCGCTGAGCCGTCCAGTGTGGCTCCCCAGGCATGACTCGAACATGCGACCCGGTGATTAACAGTCACCTGCTCTGCCAACTGAGCTACTGGGGAAAGGCAGGGCGGGCAAGATAGAGAACCGAGCCGCCCGGGTCAAGGGCCATCGCGAGAGGGCCCAAGGGCTATACTCAAGCCGGATGAAGCTCGACACCCAGGCCCGTGCCCGCTTCGAGGCGCTCCTCGCCGAGCCGGTCCTCCCGCTCGACCGGGCGGCGCTGGCGCTGGCGGCCGAGGAGTACCCGGGGCTCGACGAGGCGGCCTGCCTCGACCAGCTCGAGGTGCTGGCCTCCAAGGTGCGTCGGCGCGTCGGCATGACCTCCCGCACCGCGCTGCTGCTCTCGGCGGTGCGCGAGGTGCTCTTCGAGGACGAGGGGTTCCGCGGCAACGAGCGCGACTACTACGACTCCCGCAACTCCTACCTCAACCAGGTGCTGGAGCGCCGCCTCGGCATCCCCATCACGCTCTCGCTGCTCCTCATCGAGGTCGGCCGCCGCGTCGGCCTGCCGCTGGCCGGCGTCGCCTTCCCCGGCCACTTCCTGGCCAAGCTGCAGCTCGGCCACGGCCCCGAGATCTTCGTCGACGCCTACAACGGCGGCGAGCTGCTCTCCGGCGAGGAGGTGGAGGCCCGCTTCAAGCACCTGGTCCACGGCCGCGAGTTCGACGCCCGCTTCCTCGACGCGGTGGCGCCCCGGCAGCTGCTCTCCCGGATGCTCCACAACCTGAAGCGCATCTACGTGGAGCAGGGCGACGACGTGCGGGCCTTCTGGATCATCGACCGCCTGCTGCTGCTCGACCCGACCGCCATGGACGAGGTGCGGGACCGCGGGCTGGTCGAGGCGCGCCTCGGGTTGAAGCCGGCGGCGGCGCGAGACCTCGAGGCCTACCTGGCCCACGACCCGGCGGCGCCAGACGCGGCCGACGTCCGGTCGATGCTCGAGACGCTGCGCGCCCACCCGGCGCTGCTCAACTGAGGCCTGCCGCCGCGGCGGCGGGTCAGCGCGGCGGCGGGAAGACCCTGGCCAGCAGCCGCTCCACCGGCCGTCCCCCCACCAGGTGCTCGGTGACGATCTCGGCCACGTCCCCGGCCGAGACCCCGACGTACCAGGCCCCCTCCGGATAGACCACCACCACCGGCCCCTGCTCGCAGAGGTCGAGGCAGCCGGCGCTGTTGGCCCGGATCTCCCCGCCGAGCCCGCGCCGCAGCAGCTCGGACTTGAAGGCCTGCTTGACCGCCTCGCCGCCGCAGGCGGCGCAGGAGCCGCGGGACGAGCCCTCGGGGCGGCGGTTCTCGCAGATGAAGAGGTGGTGGCGGAAGCGCATGGTCTCCCTCTAGCGCCGGCGGGGCGTGCGCGCCCGGGCGGATCGGCGCCGCGGGGCCGGGCGCGACCAGCGAGCGCCGTCGAGCACTTCGAGCACCTGGGTGAAGGAGGAGATGGCCAGCGGCCAGCGGGTCGGCGTGGCGTCGGCCACGTGGCGGCGCGTCACCGCGCCGGCCGAGATGACCTGCAGCCGGTCCCGGTACTCCTTGGAGACGTAGGTGCCGTACTCGGCCCAGACGCCGAGCGCGCCGCAGGCCTCGGCCACCGGCATGTCCTTGGTGACGTTGTCGCCGACGTAGAGCACCTGGTCGCCGCGGAGCGAGAGGTCGCGCAGCACGCGCCGCAGCCCGGCCGGGCTCGGCTTCTCGTGGTCGGCCGGCAGCTCCACCACCTCGACCCCGGCGCGGTAGTGGCCGGCCTCCTCCTTGCGGCGGATCTCCGGGTCGACGTGGTCGGGGAGGGGATAGGCCGGCAGCGTGTAGACGGCGTCGAAGAGGGTGTCGAGCTTGAGCGTCCGCAGCCGCCCCTCGGCGGCGTTGCGGGGGGCGTCGGTGAGGGCCACCAGCTTGAGGCCGCGCGCCTTGACCGCCTGCAGCGTCTCCTTCACGCCCGGGTAGGGGTGGAGGTAGCGGTCGCGGGCCGCCTTGAAGGCGAGCCGGGCCGGATCGATGACCAGCGCGTTGAAGGAGTCGAAGTCGGCCTCGTAGGGCTTGAAGAGCTCTGACTCCTGGATGGCGAAGGGGTACTCGTTCGACTCGAACTTGGCGTAGACCGCCTTGAGCGACTGGACGATGCGGATGCGCGGCAGGCCGGTGGTGGCCACCAGTGAGTCGACCATGGCCTCGAGCGAAGGGACCACGTAGTCGACCCAGGGGTAGAGGGTGTTGTCGAGGTCGGTGACGACGGCGCGGTGGCTGGGCACGGGGGGATGCTACCCGGGGCGCCCAAGAACGAGAAGCAGGGCGGAGGGGCTGTAGTAGCATCGCCCCGTGCACCTCGACCATCTTCGAGCCGTCGTCGCGCTCCCCCCTGATGGTGGCTGGCGCGCCGATCTCTGCGTCGACCGCTCCTCCTCGCCGCCGCGGGCGGTGCTGGTGGCCCGGGTTCCGACTTCGGTCACCGGTGACGCGCTGGCGCTCTCGCTGCTTGCCCGCGGCATCGACCTGGTGACCCGCATCACCCACCCGGCGCTGCGCCGGCTGCTCGGGACCGGCGAACTGGACGGCGACCTGGTGCTGGTCGAGGCCTGGCGGGAGGGGGCGACGCTGCGCGAGGTGCTCGACGCCGGCGGGCCGCTCACGCCGGAACTGGCGGCGCGCGTCGCGGTCGAGGTGGCCGGGGCGCTGCACGCCTGCCGGACGCTCCCGCCGGATCGCGGCCGGCCGCTCTGCCACGGCGCCCTGCGGGCCGAACGGATCCTGCTGGCGGAGGATGGCGCCGTCCTCCTCTGTGGCATGGGTCGAGCGGCCACGGAGGAGCTCACCGCCGAAGGGGACCTGCGCGACCTGGCCCGCGCCCTGCTCGAATGCCTCCCTCCGGCTCACGGGGAGGCTCCCGGTGCGCTGCAGGCCGTCCTCGACCGGGCGCTGGTCGCCGACGGCTTCCCGACCGCCGAGGCCTTCGCCGAGGCGATCTCCGGCGCGGTCACGCCGGCCGGGCCCTCGGCCGTGGCGGCGCGGGCAGAGCGCTCGCAAACAGAGGGGACGCCGGCCTGGCTCTCCCGCAGGCGCGCCCTGGCGCAGGCGCTGCGTGGCGAGGACGGGGCGACCGCCGACGAGATCGGCGCGGTCCCCGCCCCGGTCGCGCCAGTTCCACCAGCTCCGCCGGCCCGGCCGCCCCCCGCCGAGGTGGCCGCCAACGGTGCGCCGACCTTGCCGCAGCAGGCTGCGACCCCGCCGGCCCCACCGCCACGCGCCGTCACGCCCCCGCCACCCGCTCCGGCCTCGGCGCGGCCGGCCCAGATGCCGCCGCCGCTGCCGGCGGTGAGGGTGTCGCTGGCGTCGCACGGCGGGGACCAGTTCATCGAGCACGAGCCGACGGGCGGTGCGGTGGCCGGGCCGCCCCCCATCCCTCCGGCGCCGCCCTCGCCGGGCGACCCGTGGCTGGAACATCCGCGCGCGCCGGCGCTGGTGACGGCGGTGTCGGGGCTGATCGGCCTGCTGCTCGGGCTGGCGCTCGGCGGCCGGTAGGGCCCCGACCCCCTACCAGGAGCCCCAGCGCCGTCGCAGCATCCACTCGGCCCCGAGCGAGACGCAGAGCCCGGCCAGGAACCACCAGCGGTTCCAGATCGGCTGATCGCGCCGCTGGCCGATCTCGACCACCTCGGGCTCGAGCTGCCGCAGCGCTGGCAGCTTCCCCCCCGGCAGCGAGTTCGAGTCCCCGCCGGTCAGCTCGGCGATGGCCGCCATCAGCTCGGGCCGGGGGGTGGCGTCGCCGTCCTCCGGTCCGGCGCCGCGCACCGTCAGCGCGGTGGCCGAGGTCTCCGGGGCTCCGCCGGGCACCGGCTCGGCCCGGGCCTGGACCTTGTAGGCGCCAGGCGGCACGGCCGGCAGCTCGATCCGGGCCGAGCCGTCGGCGCCGGTGACCGCCTCGCTGCGCGCCACGGCCCGGCCGTCCTCGGCAACCAGCTCGACCGCCACCTTGCGGCCGGCGGCCGGGCCCTGGTCGGCGCCGCGCAGCGACACCGAGAGGCCAATGGGACCGCCGGGATCGACGACCGGCGCGTCGGGCTCGGCCTTGAGCGCGGACAGCTCCGGGTCGCGCACCAGCCAGCGGAGCGCCGACGACCAGAAGCGCCGGTAGGCGCCGTCGCCGCCGCCGCCCTCGGCCGCCAGGTAGCCCCAGTGCCAGCTCCCGTCGGTGGTGACCGCCAGGGTGCGGCCGGCTCCGGCCTCGCGCACCGCCACCACCGGCGCCGGCTGGCCGTCGACCAGCAGGCCCGGGGCCTCCAGCAGCACCGCCGCGCCCGAGCCGGGCGGCAGCGGCCGGGTCCGGTTGAGCACCTCGAGCGGCGGCAGCGCCTCCCAGGCGGCCGCGGTGGCCGCCTCGCTGGCCCCCAGCGCGGTGATGGGGTGGCGACGCCCCTGCGCGGTGGGCCGGGGGCGGAAGCGCTCCTCCACCAGCCCGGCGCCGTCGAGCGGCACCACCGGCAGCACCTCGGCCAGCGGCGTGGCGCCGTAGCGCGCCTCGCCGAACCCCTGCTCGCCGCCGATCATCGCCAGGCCGCCGCCGCCGCGGACGTAGTCGCGCAGGTTGGGGAGGAAGCGCTCGATGTCGAGCATCCGGTAGGGGGCGTAGTTGAAGTTGAGCAGGATCACCGCGTCGAAGGTCCTGAGCTGCGGCCCGAAGATCTCCTGCACCGGGAAGGGGATGAGCGAGAGCTGATCCTGCGAGCCGGGCTGGTCGCTGTTGGTCCGCAGGATGAAGAAGCTGACCAGGTCGACGTTGGGATCCTGCTTGAGCAGCCCGCGCAGGAAGCGCTCGTCCCAGCTCGGGCGCCCGGCCACCAGCAGCACCCGGACCCGGTCGCGGATGACGCGCAGCACGAAGGAGCGCTGGTTGTTGGCGGTGACCGCCTCGCCGGGCAGCACCGGCGCCGCCACCGTGAAGACGAAGGTGCCGGTGGTGTCGGGCCGGAAGGTGAGCGGGACCTGGTAGCGGTCCCTGCCCGGCTCCAGCTTCACGATCGCCTGGGCCACCACCGAGCCCTCGCGGCGCAGCACCACGGTGATGGGGCCGGCCTCGAGGCCGTGGGCCCGCAGCGTCGCCTCGATGGTGACGTTGCTGCGCACGAAGGCGAACTCCTCGGCCGCCACCCGCTCGACCGCGAGATCGCGCGGCGGCTCCCGCCCGGCCGCCACGGTGTTGATAGGCACGCCCAGGGCCTTGAGCTCGGCGCGCGTCGCCGTGGTCAGCCCGCTGGCCAGCGCGACGTTGTCGGCGCCGTCGGAGAGCAGCAGCACGCCGGCCAGCTTTCGCCCCGGCCCGGAGGCGGCCGCCCGCAGCGCGCCGAGCAGGTCGGTCCGGCTCCCGTCGGCGGGGAGGCCGCGAGCCGCGGCGTCGGCGTCGACCGGGGAGCTCTCCGCGGAGAAGCCGCGCACCTCGAGGTCGACCCGCTCGGCGAGCCCGGCCAGGTCGGCGCGCTGGCGCGACAGCAGGCCGGCCACCGCCTCGGCCCGGCTGGCGCCGCCGGGCTCGACCGGGAAGCGCATCGAGCGGGAGGTGTCGACCAGCACCGCGAAGCGGAGGCGGGAGCGGGCGGTCTGCAGCAGCTGGACCGCCGGCTCGAGCAGCAGGAAGAGGGCCAGCGCCGCGGTGATGGTGCGCAGCGCCAGCAGCGCGGCGCGGCGGGCTGGCCGCGGCTCGGCGCGCAGCCCCCACCAGCTCAGCCCCAGCGCCGCCAGGGCCGCCAGCACGGCCAGCCAGATGGCCCAGCCGGGCAGGGGCGTCAGGGCGGCGAGGCGCCAGTCGTTGTAGGCGGTCGGCGGCAGGGGCGGCTCAGGTGCGCCGCTTCATGATGAAGGGCAGGTGGACGGCGTCGTCCTTGTAGTCGGTGCAGAGGGCGTACATCGAGAGGTTGACCCCGAGCCGGATGGCGACCTCGCGCTGCGGCTCGCCACCCGGCGTGCAGGGGTGCTCCCAGTCGCCGAGGTCGGAGCGGTCCCAGGCGCCGCCGAGATCGTTCTGGGAGGAGACGACCGCCAGCCGCCCGTCGAGGGTCACGCCCTCCAGCCACGGCTTGACCGCCACGCGCCCGCCCTGCCGGTCGAGCAGGTAGAAGGTCTTGTAGAGCACGTGGGCCTGGGGGATGGGGGCCAGCGGGGCCGCCGGCAGCACCTGGGCCAGCTCGCGGCGCAGCGAGGCGTCGAAGGCGCCGCCCTCCAGGCCGTCGGCCGAGTCGGCCAGCAGGAAGCCGCCGAACTGCAGGTGGCGGCGCAGCGCGGCGCGGGCAGCGTCGCCGAGCGGCGGCAGCGCGCCCTCGCCGGCCAGGTAGAGGAAGGGGTGGCGGTGCAGCCCGGGCGCGTCGAGCCGGACCGGCACCGGCTCGGGCGTTGTCTCGATCGAGGTGCGCCGCGCCAGCTCCCAGCCCAGCCGCTTGAGCGCGCCGGGGCGGGGGTTCCAGCGGCCGTCGTGGACCACCTGGCCGATGGCCACCGGGCTGGAGGCCACGCCGTCCCGGGCCCGGGCGGGGAGGGCGGCGCCGGCCAGGCCGGCGGCCAGCGAGGCCAGGAAGGAGCGGCGGCTGAGCGGCGAGGGCGCCATCGCGGCGCATGATACGCTGGGGGCCATGGGCAAGGTGAAGAAGGAGCTCAAGAAGGAGCGCGGCGCGGCCGGCCGGCTGGCCCTCCTGCTGGAGGCCGGCGATCACCGCGCGGCGCGGCGCGAGGCG
>JANYBC010000005.1 GCA_025360965.1 Anaeromyxobacter sp.
CGCCCTGGTGGCGCTGGTGGGGATGGCGCTTGGCAGCGCCGGCACCTTCCTCCTCGCCCGGCGCGGGGGAGATGGCCATGACCACCCCGAGGGGAAGGCCGCCGCGGTCGAGGCCAAGGTCCAGTACCAGTGCCCCATGCACCCGACCATCATCCAGGACCACCCTGGCGACTGCCCCATCTGCGGCATGAAGCTCGTCAAGATGGCCTCGGCGTCGCCCGGCGGAGCCGCGAAGGCGGGCGAGGCGGGGGCGCCGGGCAAGGTTTTGTTCCAGTGCCCCATGCACCCCAGCGTCCAGCAGGATCGCCCAGGCGACTGCCCGACCTGCGGGATGAAGCTCGAGAAGGTCGACGAGACCGGCGCCTTCGAGGTCCCCCGGGGAGAGCGGAAGGTCGTCTTCTATCGCTCTCCCATGGATCCCAAGCAGACCTCGCACACGCCCCGCAAGGACGAGATGGGCATGGACTACCTGCCGGTCTACCTGGACGAACTCCAGGGGACCGGTCCGGTCACTGGGCTGGTCACCGTGAAGATCGACCCGGCACGGCAGCAGCTCATCGGCCTGGCGATCGCTCAGGCCACCCCGGGAGCCATCGGCGGCGCTCTGAGGACCATCGGCCGGGTCGCGGTGGACGAGACCCGCATTCACCGGGTCAACGTGAAGTTCGGCGGCTTCGTGGAGAGCGTCCAGGCCGACTTCATCGGGCAGCTCGTGCAGCGGGGTGAGCCGCTCTTCTCCATCTACAGCCCCGAGCTGCTGGCCGCCCAGGAGGACCTGCTCCTCGCCCTGAGGACGCAGAAGGACCTGGCGTCGGCCCCGGGTCTGGTCGGCGATGGCAATGACCTGGTGGCCTCGGCGCGGCGCAAGCTCCAGCTCTGGAACGTCCCGGCCGCCACCCTGGCGCGCCTCGAACGGACCGGGCAGGCGGAGCGCGCCATCACCGTCATCTCGCCCACCAGCGGCGTGGTGATCAAGAAGGAGGTCGTGCCCGGCATGAGGATCGAGGCCGGCGGGATGCCCTACGAGATCTGGGACCTGACCTCGGTCTGGGTGCTGGCCGACGTCTACGAGGCCGACCTGCAGTACGTGAAGGTGGGCGCTCCGGCGACGCTCACCTTCAAGGCCCTCCCTGGCAAGGAGTATCAGGGGCGGATCGCCTTCGTCGATCCCGTCCTCGACCCCAAGACGCGCACGGCCAAGGTCCGGGTCTCGCTCGCCAACCCGGGTGCGGCGCTCAAGCCGGAGATGTTCGGCGAGGTGGTGCTCAAGTCGGCGCCTCGCCAGGCGCTACGCATCCCCACCGACGCCGTCATCGACTCCGGGACGCGCAGCGTGGTCTTCGTGGCGCTGGGCGACGGCAAGTTCCAGCCCAGGGTGGTCCGCCTGGGCGCCAGCGACGGCGACTTCGTCGAGGTGCTGGACGGCCTGGCCGCAGGCGAGAAGATCGTGACCCGCGCCAACTTCCTCGTGGACTCCGAGTCGCGGCTCAAGGCCTCGCTGCAGGCGCTCGGCGGGGGCAAGTAGGCCATGATCAAGGCGATCATCCGCTTCAGCGCCGAGAACAAGTACCTGGTCGTGGCCGCCACGCTCGTCGCCCTCACGGGCGCCTGGTGGTCGATGAGGAACATCCCGCTCGACGCCCTGCCCGACCTCTCCGACACGCAGGTGATCGTCTACTCCAAGTGGGATCGGAGTCCGGACATCATCGAGGACCAGGTCACCTACCCGATCACCACGGCGCTGCTGGGTGCGCCCAGGGTGAAGGCCATCCGCGGCTTCTCCGACTTCGGCTTCAGCTATGTCTACGTCATCTTCGAGGACGGCACCGACATGTACTGGGCGCGGACCCGCGTCCTGGAGTACCTCTCCAAGATCCAACCGCAGCTGCCGGCCGGGGTGACCACCGAGCTCGGCCCCGACGCCTCCAGCGTCGGCTGGGTCTTCCAGTACGCCCTGGTGGACAGGACCGGGAGCCACTCGTCGGACGAGCTCCGTTCCTTCCAGGACTGGAACCTGCGCTACGCCGTGCAGAGCGTCCCCGGAGTCTCCGAGGTGGCCACCGTCGGCGGCCAGGTCCGCCAGTACCAGATCACCGTCAACCCCAACTCCCTGGCCGCCTACAAGCTGCCGCTCGAGGCGGTCATCACGGCGGTGCGGCGAGGCAACAACGACGTGGGCGGGCGGCTGGTCGAGCTCTCGGGCCGGGAGTACATGGTCCGCGGCCGCGGCTACGTGAAGAGCATCGCCGACCTCGAGTCGCTGGTGCTCAAGGCCGAGGGCGGGACCCCGGTCACGGTGAAGGACGTGGCCACGGTGGCGCTCGGCCCGGAGATGCGGCGCGGCATCGCCGACTACAACGGGGAAGGCGACGTGGTGGGCGGCATCGTGGTGATGCGCTCGGGGGAGAACGCCCTCAACGTCATCACCCGGGTCAAGCAGAAGCTCGAGGAGATCAAGCCCTCGCTGCCCAAGGGCGTCGAGGTGGTGACCACCTACGACCGCTCCGAGCTCATCAACGAAGCCATCGAGACGGTCAAGTCGAAGCTGATCGAGGAGATGATCGTGGTCTCGATCATCATCCTCATCTTCCTCTGGCACATCCCCAGCGCCATCATCCCCATCGTCACCATCCCGGTGAGCGTCGCGCTGGCCTTCATCCCCATGTACTTCATGGGCCTGAACGCCAACCTGATGTCGCTGGCCGGCATCGCCATCTCCATCGGCGTGCTGGTCGACGGCGCCATCGTCGAGGTGGAGAACGCCTACAACAAGATCCACCACTGGGACGCCGGGGGGCGCAAGGAGGACTTCCACAAGATCCGGCTCGAGGCGCTCCTGGAGGTGGGGCCGGGCGTCTTCTTCTCCCTGCTGGTCATCGCGGTGGCCTTCATGCCGGTCTTCACGCTGGTGGATCAGGAGGGACGGCTCTTCCGACCGCTGGCCTACTCGAAGAACCTCGCCATGGCCATCGCCGCCTTCCTGGCCATCACGCTCGACCCGGCCATGCGGATGATGTTCGCCCGCATCGACCCCTTCCTGTTCCGCCCGCGCTGGCTGGCCTGGATGGCCAACCAGGCCTTCGTCGGCAAGTACCACTCGGAGGAGAAGCACCCCATCAGCTCCCTCCTCCACAAGATCTACGAACCGCCCTGCCGCTTCGTGCTGCGCCACCCCAGGGCGACCATCGCCACCGCCCTGCTTCTCGTCGCCACCACCATCCCCGCCTACATGAAGCTCGGCTCGGAGTTCATGCCGCCGCTGCGCGAGGGGACCATCCTCTACATGCCGTCGGCGGTGCAGCCCGGCATGTCGGTGGCCGAGGCGCAGAAGGCGCTCCAGGTCCAGGACAAGATCCTGATGACCTTCCCGGAGGTGGAGCGGGTCTTCGGCAAGGCCGGCCGCGCCGCCACCTCCACTGACCCGGCCCCCTTCACGATGATGGAGACCACCATCATCCTGAAGCCGGAGTCGCAGTGGCGGGCCAACCAGCGCTGGTACTCCTCTTGGGCCCCGGCGTGGCTCAAGGCCACGCTCCGCCCCTTCTGGCGGGATCACATCACCGAGGACGACCTCAAGAACGAGATGGACGCGGCGCTCCAGCTCCCCGGCATCTCCAACGCCTGGACCATGCCCATCCGAGGCCGGCTCGACATGCTCTCCACCGGCATCCGCACCCCGGTCGGCATCAAGGTGAGCGGCGCCGACCTCAAGGTCATCGAGCAGACCGCCCAGGAGATCGAGGCCGTCGTCCAGAAGGTCCCGGGCACGCGCAGCGTCTACGCCGAGCGCGTCGCCGGCGGCTACTTCCTCGACTTCGTGCTGAAGCGCGACCAGTTGGCCCGCCATGGCCTCTCGGTGGACGACGCCAACATGATGGTCATGACCGCCGTCGGCGGCGACAACCAGACCACCACGGTCATGGGGCGGGAGCGCTACGGCGTGAGCGTCCGCTACGCCCGTGACTACCGCGAGGATCTCACCTCTCTGCGGCGCGTCCTGCTGCCGCTGCCGAGCGGCAGGGGGCAGATCCCCATGGAGGAGATCGCCACGGTCGAGCTGGTGCAGGGACCGTCGATGATCCGCGATGAGAACGGCCTCCTGGCAGGCTACGTCTACGTCGACTTCGACACCTCCAAGATCGACGTGGGCAGCTACGTGGAAGAGGCCAAGAAGGCCGTGGCCACCGGCACCAAGCTCCCCACCGGGTACAACCTGGTCTGGAGCGGCCAGTACGAGAACATGCTGCGGGTGAAGGAGCGGCTCAAGCTCATCCTCCCCATCACGCTGGTGCTGATCTTCGCCCTGCTCTACATGAACACCAGGAGCGCGGTGAAGGCCTCCATCGTCATGCTGGCGGTCCCCTTCTCCGCCATCGGCGCGGTCTGGCTCATCTGGATCCTCGGCTACAACGTCTCCATCGCCGTCTGGGTCGGCATGATCGCCCTGATGGGGCTCGACGCCGAGACCGGTGTCTTCATGCTGCTCTTCCTCGACCTCTCGCACGACGAGGCCAGGGCCGCGGGCCGCTTGACCACCGAGAAGGAGCTCATCGAGGCGATCATCCACGGCGCCGTGAAGCGGGTGCGGCCCAAGGCCATGACCGTCTTCGCCGCCATGATCGGCCTGCTCCCCATCATGTGGTCGACCGGCACCGGCGCCGACCTGATGAAGCGCATCGCCGCTCCCATGGTGGGCGGCCTGGTCACCAGCTTCCTCATGGAGCTGCTGGTCTATCCGGCCGTCTACTTCCTCTGGAAGCGGAGGGAGTTCACCAGGGCATCTCCGGCGCCGGCGCCGGCGCCAGTGGCGGCGTAGGAGGGTCGCGCAGACCGTCCGCCCCGTCCGCGAACGTTCGGCGTCCCCCAGCGCCCGGTCGCCGCAGCGCGCGCGGCCCCCTCCTTCAGCCTGCGCCGGAGGCGCCATGGGCGGGCAACCGAACCAGGCGGTGGGGACTTCTCCCGACTTTCCGGAGGTTGTGACCCCCCGGGCCGAAGGGTCCGCTTCCACGCGGAGCGCTCCAATGCTGGCTCGCGCGGTGCAATGAGGGCCTCCGTCCACCAGGGCTCGCAGAAAGCCCGGCCGCTCGTCGGCTCGACGCCCGCGCAAGGGAGCGTTTCACATGACTCGACTCGAATTCAGGTCCACTCGCACCGGCCGCCGGCTCGACGTGGCCGCCCGCACCGCCCTGCTGCTCTCCCTCCTGGCCGGCCTGGCCGCCTGCGCGACGACCGCGCCACCGCGAATGCCCAGCCTGGTCAGCGAATCGGACTACGCTCGCGTCCCTGTCGACAGGACGCAGCGGGTCGATGAAGCCCGCCAGCAGCTCTCGGCAGCCCGCGACGCCCTTGGCCGCGCCAAGCTCAGCTCGGTCACTGACCAGCAGGAGGGGACCTTCGCCCGGGCAGACCAGGCTTCGGCCAAGGCCGGCCAGACCCGCGCCGTCGCCGAGACGCAGGCCAGCAAGGAGAGCAATGACCCCGGCCAGCTTCGGCAGGCACTCGACAACACCCGAGCGGCGCAGCAGGAGACGCTGTCGGCCGAAGCCAGGCTCGCCTACTCGAAGAAGCTTGCCACCTCCAGGGCGGCCCAGGTGGCCGCCTCCGAGAAGCTGGTGGTGCTCAAGACCGAGGCCCTCAACCTGGCCATGCTCGACTCGCTGGTGGATGCCGGCGTCCCGGCGGCCGGGAAGTACGACCGGGCCGCCGCGCTCGACCGAGTCGCCGCAGCCCAGCGCGCCTACGACGCCGCCTCCGCCTCGGCCGCCAGCGCCGCCGGAGAGACTTCAGCCGCCATGGGGGCGCGCAGCGAGCAGAAGCCGTAACCAACCACCTCACGCACCATCACCCGCAGTCGACACCGCACAGGAGAACACCATGAAGAAGCGCGGAGGAGAACTCCAACCCACCGGCAGGGTCGACGAGGGGCGACCGCCGGCGGTGAGGGTGCCTTCCGGCACGGTCGGGCAGTCATGAACAAGAACGTCAAGCCCAGGATCACCAGGAGCGGGAGTTCGGAGACCTTGGGCTGCCTCCGGGCCGGGCGTCGCTTCCGCTGTCCCTCCGCTCGTTCCTCGCGTCGCGTCAACGCCGACTGAAGCGACGGATCAACGCGCGGAGGCTGCTGACGACCAAGCCGAGCAGCCCGGTGAATATCATCGTGACGCCGAGTGCTTCACGCCATCCATTCATGGGGACCAACTCCAGCATCGAGCCGCCGACGACGAGCGACGCCAGGGCGATGGCGCCGGTGAGCCGCCTGAGGTCGAGACTGACGCGGTCGCCCAGGGCCTCCATGGCCGGAGCCTGCACCCGGCCCAGGTTGCCGTCGGCGACACGTTGGAGACGGCGCCGCGTATCGCGCGGCGCGACGCTCACCAGGCGCTCCAACTCGCGCGCGTGCTTGATCCCATGGTCCCGGAGCCGCGCCATCGAGAAGTGCTGCGCGGCCAGGCGGACAATCTGCTCTCTGACAGGGACTTCGGCCCAGGGGGCGGCCGGGGATCAGATCAACCGGACCGCCCGGGCGTCGGCGCGGCCTCGACGGCATATCGGAGGCGGCGGCCCTCTCGCACAAGCTTGCGGTCGTTGAGGCGGCGACAGGCGTCCTGTAGCGCTGCGTTGACTTCAGGGTCGCGCGGGTTCTCGTAGAAG
>JANYBC010000043.1 GCA_025360965.1 Anaeromyxobacter sp.
GTCCTTCTTGACGGCCCCGAACTCGCAGCCGACGTAGCGGGTCGGCTTCTCGGCGCGGAGGATCAGCTCATCGAGCGTGGCGGTGGGGGGCAGCGCGCGGCGCATGGTACGGCTCGCCCCTGCACGCCGACCGCGCCCCGCGGCCGGCGCCTCTCACGGCGGGCACCCGGCGGTTCGACTCCGCCGCCCGACGACCCATGACCCACGCCTCCCAGCGCCCCGCGCTGCCCCCCACCGCCACGCTCGATGAGCTGATCCTCCGCGCCGAGAAGCCGACCCGCTACGTCGGCTGCGAGTTCGGGGCCGTCAAGAAGGACCTTGGCGCGGCGCGGGTCCGCTTCGCGCTCGCCTTCCCGGACACCTACGAGGTCGGCATGTCCAACCTCGGCTTCCGGCTGCTCTACCACCTGCTCAACGACCAGCCCGGCATCGCCTGCGAGCGGGTCTTCCTGCCCTGGCCGGACCTCGACGCCATGCTGCGCGAGCGCGGCCTGCCGCTCTTCACGCTCGAGTCGCGGGCCCCGGTCCGCGACTTCGACGTGCTCGGCCTGACCCTGCAGTTCGAGCTCTGCTACACCAGCGTGCTGGCCCTGCTCGACCTCTCCGGCATCCCGCTGCTGGCCGCCGAGCGCGGCGACCAAGACCCCATCGTCCTGGGCGGCGGTCCCTGCGCCTACAACCCCGAGCCGGTCGCCGACTTCTTCGACGCCTTCGCGGTCGGCGAGGGCGAGGAGGTGGCCGTGGAGATCGCCGAGGTCATCGCCGCCTCGGGCTTCCGCCGCGGCGGGGCCACCCGGGCCGAGCTGCTGGAGCGGCTGGCCCAGGTCCCCGGGGTCTACGTGCCGGCCTTCTTCGCCCCGCGCTACCACCCCACCAGCAAGGTGCTCACCGCCATCGACGCCCTGCGCCCGGGGTACGAGCGGATCGAGCGGCGGGTCATGCCCGACCTCGACGTGCTGCCGACCAGCGCCTACACCAACCCCATCGTGCCGTTCATGTCGACCATCCACGACCGGCTCCCGGTGGAGCTGCAGCGAGGCTGCACGCGGGGCTGCCGCTTCTGCCAGGTGGGGATGATCACCCGCCCCACCCGCCAGCGCAGCCCGCAGAAGGTGCTGGAGCTGGCCGAGACCGGCCTGCGCGCCTCCGGCTACGAGGAGGTGGGACTGCTCTCGCTCTCCTCCGGGGACTACGCCTGCCTCGACCCGCTGCTCGACGACTTCATCAGCCGCTACGAGGGCGAGAAGATCGCCATGTCGCTGCCGTCGCTCCGCACCGAGACCATGTCCGACTCGCTGGCCGAGAAGATCGGCCGGGTCCGCAAGACCGGGTTCACGCTGGCGCCCGAGGCCGCCACCGAGCGGATGCGCGCGGTCATCAACAAGGGGAACCACGAGGCCGACCTGCTCAACGCCGTCGAGTCGATCTTCAAGAACGGCTGGTCGGTGCTCAAGCTCTACTTCATGATCGGCCTGCCCGAGGAGCGCGACGAGGACGTGGTGGCCATCGCCACGCTGGCCCAGCGCTGCCTCTCGGTGGCGCGCCGGGCCCAGCAGAAGGGGCAGGGCTCGGTGGCCATCCACCTCGGCGCCTCGACCTTCGTCCCCAAGCCCTTCACCCCCTTCCAGTGGGAGCCGATGATCAGGCCGGAGGAGACCCGCCGGAAGCAGGCGCTCATCACCGCGGCGCTGGGCGGCCGCACCGGGGCCATCCAGTTCAAGCCGCACGACTCGCGCCAGTCGACCATCGAGGGGGCGCTGGCGCTCGGTGACCGGCGGCTCGGCACCGCCGTGCTCCACGCCTACCGGGCTGGGCAGCGGCTCGACAGCTGGAGCGAGTGGTTCGACGAGCGGCGCTGGCTGACCGCCTTCGCCGAGTGCGAGCGGCTCCACGGCGTCGGCGTCGACTTCTTCGCCCACCGGCGGCGCCCGTACGACGAGGTGCTGCCGTGGGATCGGATCGACTGCGGCGTCACCAAGGACTACCTGGTGGAGCAGATGGAGGCGTCCCGCCGGCAGGCCGAGGTCCCGGACTGCGTGATCGCCCCCTGCACCGCCTGCGGCGCCTGCGACTTCAAGGTGGTCAAGACCCGGGTCTACGAGCCGCAGGACTACGTCAGGGCGCCGGTCCCGCCGCCGCGTCCGCCCCAGACGGCGCTGCGCAGCCACGTCCGCATCCGCTACGCCAAGCTCGGCAGGCTGGTGGCGCTCTCCCACCTCGAGACCATGCACTCGCTGCTGCGGGCCTTCCGGCGGGCCGGGCTGCCCATGGCCTACTCGCAGGGGTACCACCCCAAGCCGAAGATCTCCTTCGGCCCCGCCCTCTCGGTCGGCATCGAGAGCCGGGCCGAGCTGCTCGACCTCGAGCTGGTCGGTCAGCCGGCGGTAGCCGATATCGCCTCTCGCCTGACCGTGGCCCTCCCGGATGGCTTGCAGCTGCTCTCGGTCGACCTGCTGGAGAACGGGTCCTCGTCGATCGGCGAGGCGCTCCGCGCCATTCACTACATGGCTGAATTCACGGATGATTCCTGGACTCTCGAACTACTCTCGGACAGGGTCGAAGCCTTCCTGGCCGCCGAGTCTGCAGTGATCCAGCGGGTCAAGCCGCCCAAGAACAAGGACCGGCGCCGTCACCAGCGGGTTGTGGCGAGCGGGCAAAGAGAGATAAACTTGAGGGAAATCGTGACCCACCTCGGCGTAGAAGGGCCGAATCGGGTCGCGTTCAGCTTGCGGGCGGATCAGACGGGGAGCGCGCGACCAGCCGAGGTGCTGGCGGCGGTCTTCGGTGAGGCAGGGATCCCGCCCACTGGAGTGCGACTTTTGAAGGAGGGCGTGAGCCTGGCGAAGACCGAGCGGACCGGGCCCACGGGCCAGCCGCGCGCTCCTCGCTACCTCGACGCCTGAGGAGTTTCGAGTCTTCTAGACGTTCATGCCCCGGGACCGGGCCGCGTCATGCGCGGCCGCCCGGCGCGAAGGGTGGCGAATTCGTGAGCTCCTGCTCCGAACAAGATCCGAAGGCTCCGGCCCCGCCGGGGACGCTTCGATCGCGGTTGGCCTCGTCGGCTGACCTCGCTCCAGTCGCGCCACCGGCCCGGGCTCACAGGGGTCCGCCATGGCCGAGAACAAGAGCAGCCTCGTAATCAACGCCGCAGGCGCGGAGACGCGCGTCGCGCTGATCGAGAACGGGACGATCCACGAGTACTACCTCGAGCGGAAGCGCGAGAAGGGGATCGTCGGCAACATCTACAAGGGGCGCGTGGTCCGGGTCCTCCCGGGCATGCAGGCCGCCTTCGTCGACATCGGCCTGGAGAAGGCCGCCTTCCTCTATGTCGGAGACGTCTACGGTGACCCCGACTTCTCCGAGGAGTTCGAGCTCACCGAGGGCGAGCACTCCACGGCCGCCACCGAAGTGCCGACCGAGGAGGAGGCCGAGCAGCAGGAGCTGAGGGCCCAGGAGGCGGCCGTCGCGCCGCCCGGCGAGGGCGCCGCCCTGACACCGGTTGACCCGCTGGCGGTGCTCGAGCCGGGTTTGTCGCAGGCTCCCGGTTCCGAGGGCGAGCCTGCCGTCGATGGCGGCGCGGTCGCCGCCGCGCCCACCGAGGTCGCGCCTAGCGGCGAGCTTGCGCTCCCCACCGAGGCGCCGGCCTACCAGGCGCCGCCGTCGGTCGAGCAGGTCCCGCCCGCCGCGCCGGTCCTCGCCGATCCGCCGCTGCTGGCGATCGCCACCGAGCTGCCCCCGCCGCTGCCGCCCCTGTCGCCGCCGGCCGCCCCCCGCGAGCCGCTGCCGCCCCTCTCCGCCGAGGAGCTGGAGCTGATCGGCGTGCCGACGCCCGCTGAGTCCCAGCCGGCGGCCATCGTCACGCACCCGGTCTCGACGGAGCCCTCCGCCCTGGCCGAGCCGTCGGCGGCCCCGGGCGAGCCGCCCGCCGCCGGGCAGATCGCCGCCCCGGGCCGCGAGGTGGCGCGCGAGGCGCGCGAGCCGAAGGGCGACCGGGATGGCAAGGGCGACCGGAAGGGTCGCGACCGGGACCGCGAGCGGAACGGCAAGGACCGCCCCCGCGGCGGCCACGGCCACGGCGGCCACCGCGAGGAGCGCAAGCCGAAGGAGATGAAGAACATCCAGGACCTGCTCAAGGAAGGGCAGGAGGTGATCGTCCAGGTCGCCAAGGATCCCATCGGCACCAAGGGCGCCCGCATCACCAGCCACATCTCGCTGCCGGGCCGCCACATGGTCTTCATGCCGACGGTGGACCACATCGGCATCTCGCGCCGCATCGAGCGTGACGTCGAGCGGCGCCGGCTCCGCGACATCGTCGACCGGATGCGCCCGGAGGGGACCGGCTTCATCGTCCGCACCGTGGCCGACGGCGTCGACGCCGAGAAGCTCGAGGCCGACATCCGCTTCCTCATCCAGGTCTGGAACGAGATCATCCGGACCAAGGACAAGGTGGGCGCGCCGGCCCTGCTGCACGGCGACCTCGACCTGATCCTCCGCGCCACCCGCGACCTCTTCACCTCGGAGGTCGGCAAGATGGTGATCGACGACCGCGACGAGTACGAGCGGATCCTGCGCTTCGTGCACGAGCAGGCGCCGCACCTCGAGTCGCAGATCGAGCTCTACAGCGGCGAGGAGCCGGTCCTCGACGCCTACGGGATCGAGCAGGAGCTGAAGCGCGCCGCCATGCGCAAGGTCTGGCTGAAGAGCGGCGGCTACATCGTCATCGACCAGGCCGAGGCGCTCACGGCGGTGGACGTCAACTCGGGCCGCTACGTCGGCAAGAAGAGCCTCGAGGAGACCATCACCAAGATCAACGTCGAGGCGGCCAAGGAGATCGTCTACCAGCTGCGGCTCCGCAACATCGGCGGCATCATCATCATCGACTTCATCGACATGGACAAGGCGCTGAACCGCGAGAAGGTCTTCAAGTCGCTGCAGGAGGCGCTGGGACGCGACAAGGCCAAGACCAACGTCCTCAAGATCTCCGAGCTGGGGCTGGTGGAGATGACCCGCAAGCGGGTCCGCGAGTCGACCACGCGGATGATGAACGAGCCGTGCAGCTACTGTGACGGCAAGGGGCACCTCAAGTCGAAGATCACCGTGGCCTACGAGGCCTTCCGCGAGATCCGCCGCGAGGCGCCACACTTCCCCGACCCGGTGCTGGTGATCAACTGCCACCCCGAGGTGGCCAACGTCATGGTCGGTGAGGAGCGCGAGGAGCTGCGCTACCTGATGGACCGCTACAACAAGACCATCCAGGTCAAGTCGCAGGCCAGCTACCACCAGGAGCAGTTCGACATCTACGGCCGCACCGAGCGGCTCGACCAGCCCCGCGATGGCGCCGGGGCCCCGGCCGGAGCTGCCGGTGAGCGCCATGACCGCGGCGGCGAGCGGCACGACCGCGGTGGCGATCGCGGGGGCGACCGCGGAGGTCGCGATCGTGGCGGGCGCGGCCGCAACCGCGGCGGACGTGGTGGTGGCGGCGGCGGCGGTGGCAACCGCGGGGAGAAGAGCCCCGAGAAGGGCGCGGAGAAGAGCCCGGAGCCCAGGCCGGCGCCGGCGCCCGTGACCGAGGGCGGCGGCAAGGCGTAGCGAGGGAGAGTCATGCCGGGGGAGGGCCAGGCGACGCTGGAGCGACTGGGGGTGCGGGCCGGCCGGCTCTGGCGCGCCACCGTGGAGGCGATCACCCGCGCCTTCGACGGCGAGGCGGTCCAGCTCCGGGCCATGGCGCTCACCTACCTGTCGATCTTCGCCCTGGTGCCGGCGCTGGTGGTGGTCTTCTCGGTGGTGCAGGCGCTGACCGGGATGGAGCGGATCGCCGCCCAGCTCAACGCCTTCATCCTCGACAACCTGGCGGTGGGCGCGCGCAACACGCTCGAGCCCTACCTGGCGCGCTTCACCAGCAACGCCCACGCCGCCTCGGCGGGGCTGGTCGGCGGTGCCCTGCTGGCCTGGTCGGCCATCTCGCTCTTCTCCAACGTCGAGCGGGCCATCAACGATCTCTGGGGCATCCGCCGCCGGCGCATGCTCCGCCGGCAGGTGCTCACTTACTGGGTCGGGCTCACGCTCGGGCCGCTGCTGCTGGCCGGATCGGTGGCGCTCGCGGTGGGCGCCCGGGCCTGGCTGGCCGGCACCGGGCTTGGCTCGATCGCCGCGGCCGGCAGTGTCCTGCTCACCTGCAGCTTCTTCGCGGTCATCTACTGGCTGGTCCCCTTCACGCGGGTCCGGCCCAGCGCCGCGCTGGGCGCCGGCCTGGTGGCCGGCCTGGCCTGGGAGGCGGCCAAGTGGGGCTACGCCGAGGCGGTGACCCGCTTCTTCCACTACAACGCCATCTACGGCTCGGTGGCGGTGCTCCCCACCTTCCTGCTCTGGCTCTTCGTCTCCTGGACCATCCTCCTCTCCGGGGCGCGCATCGCCTACGTGATGCAGTTCGCGCCGGTGCTCTGGCGCGGCGGGCCGCAGGCCGAGCACCCGACCACCCGCGAGACGCTGGCCGGGGAGGTGCTGGTCTCGGTGGCGCTGGCCCACCGCACGCTGAACGGCCCGGCGCCCGACGAAGGGATGCTCGCCTTCGCGCTGAAGGTCCGGCATGACGACGTGGCCGAGGTGGTCGAGGCGCTGCGCGGCGCCGGGCTGGTCAAGGTGCTGGAGGGGGGAGGGCTGGTCCCGGGGCGCCCCGAGGCCCGCATCACCATGCTCGACGTCCGGCGCGCCGTGCTCGGCGTGGCCCCGCCGCGGGTCGGTGCCGCGCTCGACGTGGTGGAGCGCACCCTGGCCGGCATCGATCTGGAGGTCACCGCGCTGCTGGAGCGCACCACGCTGGCGCAGCTCTGCGACCAGGCCGAGGGGCTGCCCGAGCGGGCGGCCGACGGCCAGGCGCCTGCTCCGGGCGAGACCCGGGGAGAGGCTCCGTGAGGGGCGTCCGGGACCCCGATCCGTTATGCCCGTGGAACCCTTGCTGATTTCGGGTTCATCGGCTAGGCTTCCTTCACCCTAAAGCGGTCTCCAGTGAGGGGCCGTCAACGTGGAGCGCCGATGCTGAAGTCGGATCTCATCAACATCCTGGTCGTCAAGCGCAACGTGACCCAGAAGCAGGCGGAGTCCACCATCGAGACCATCTTCGACTCGATGAAGGACGCGCTCTGTCGAGGCGAGAACATCGAGATCCGCGGGCTTGGCGCCTTCCA
This sequence comes from Anaeromyxobacter sp., assembly GCA_025360965.1. Classification (GTDB taxonomy): domain Bacteria; phylum Myxococcota; class Myxococcia; order Myxococcales; family Anaeromyxobacteraceae; genus JADKCZ01. The sequence continues at coordinate 7,185 of JANYBC010000043.1, forward strand.
CGTGAAGCACTACGAGGGCTACCAGGGCCGGAATCCGAAGACCGGCGAGGTGATCCCGGTGAAGCCGAAGCGCGGGATCCTCTTCCGGACCGGCAAGGAGCTTCGCGATCGGGTCAACCAGAGCGAGGAGCCGGGTGGCACCTCCTCGACCGGCGCCTAGCCCGCCTCCGACCTGCCGCCGTGAACGAAGCGCCCGCCGTCCGGGCGCTTTCGTCGTTCTCAGGCCGCCAGCTCGAGGCGGCCGAGCGGGCGCACCTGCTGCTCGGGCGGCAGCTCGTCGTAGCTGAGCACCTGGAGCCGCGGCCAACGCGGTGCCACCAGCAGCCGGAGCGCGCGGCGGACGTCGCCGCTGGCCAGCAGGACGGGGCTGCCGCCCGCCGCCTGGAGCGCCTGCGCCAGGGCCTCGAGCAGCAGGGCGGCCCGCGCCGGCTCCAGCGCAGGCCACTCACCCGCCAGCGACTCGCGCACCGCCTGCTCGGCGCCCGGGTCGAGCAGGAGCGCCTGGAGCGCATCGCCGTCTCCGCCGCCGGCCCGGTGGCCGATCTGCCGGCGCAGGGCGCGCCGGGCTGCTGCCGCCAGCGCCGCCGCCCCCCGGGCACCGCCGCCGGCCTCCAGCAGGGCCTCGAGGATGGTCCGCAGCGGCCGGATCGAGACGCCCTCCTCGAGCAGCCGGCGCAGCACCTCGGCCAGCAGCACCGGGGGGAGCTGGCGCGAGGCCTCGCGCACCAGGGCCGGAGCCTGGGCCTCGAGCGCCTCGAGGAGCCCCTGTGTCTCCTGCACGCCGATCAGCAGCGGGGCGTTCCGCTCCAGCTCACCGGCGCAGCAGGCCGCGACGCGCTCCAGCGGCAGGAGGACCGGGCCGAGCGCCTCGGCGCGGTGGGCGTCCTGTGCCGAGACCACGGCGGCGCGCCGTCCGCTGAGCGGCTCCAGCTCAAGCCGCAGCGGGATCCCGGCCAGCGCCAGGTCGTCGGGCGGGGCGAGCGAGAGCACCTCGTCGAGCGAGACCCGCCCGCGGGCCGCCGGCACCTCGTCGACCAGCAGCATCCAGCGCCCGGGCTCGAGCGAGCCCCCGCGCACCTGCAGTGAAGGGGCCGGCACCCCCAGCTCGCTCCAGAGCCGCTGCCGCGCCGCGGGGAGCAGCTCGCGCTCGAAGGCCCGGTCGCCGGCTCTGGCCAGCTCGAGCAGGTCGGCGGAGAGCTCCAGCACCAGCGTCGAGCCGGCCGGGTCGAGGGCGCTCCGCCCTTCCGCATCACTCCCCGGCTCCCCGCCGGTGCGCCCGGACCCGGCGCCCGCCGGGGCTCGCCGCAGGCCGCGCCAGGCCAGCCCTCCGGCGCCGGCCGCCAGCAGCAGGAAGGGCGCCGAGGGGAGCCCCGGAGCCACCGCCAGCGCCGAGAGCAGCCCCGCCACCACCACCATGGCCCGGGGATCGCCGAGGAGCTGGCGACCCACCTCGCTGCCGAGCCGCGCTCCCTCCTCGGCCGAGGCGACGCGAGTCACCGCCACGCCGGCCGCCACTGCCACCAGGAGGGCCGGGAGCTGGGTGGTGAGGCCGTCACCGACCGCCAGCAGCACGGCCCGCTCGGCCGCCTGCCCCAGCGGCCGGCCGCGCAGCGAAAGCGCCACCAGCCCGCCCACCACGTTGATGAGCACGATGACCACGCCGGCGATGGCGTCGCCCTTTACGAACTTGAGCGCGCCGTCCATGGCGCCGTGGAGCTGGCTCTCGTGCTCCAGGGCGCGGCGCCGCCTGGCCGCCCCGGCGGCGTCGACGAGGCCGGCGCGCAGGTCGGCGTCGATCGCCATCTGCTTGCCGGGGAGGGCGTCGAGCGTGAAGCGCGCCGCCACCTCGGCCACCCGCTCCGCGCCCCGGGCCACCACCAGGAGTTGCACCAGCGTGAGGATGGCGAAGACCACGGCTCCCGCCACCGGGCTCCCCTGGACCACCACGCGCCCAAAGGCCTCGATGACCCGCCCGGCCTCGCCGCGGGTCAGGATCAGGCGGGTCGACGAGACCGAGAGCGCCAGGCGGAAGAGGGTGGTGAGCAGCAGCAGCGCCGGGAAGCTGGCGAAGGAGAGGGCGTCGCGGGCCAGCAGCGTCACCACCAGCACGGTGGCGGCCAGGGCCAGCGAGAAGGCGAGGCCGAGGTCGAGCAGGAGCGGCGGGACCGGGGCCACCAGCAGGACCACCACGCCGAGGACCGCCAGGGCGAAGCCGGCGTCGCCGGCGCCGCGCAGGCGGGAGAGGAGGGCGTGCAGGCGGGCGAGGAGGGCGTGCAGCACGATCATGTCGGCTCCGCAGGCATGACGCCATGGAGGTGGGCGAGGAGGGCCGCGGCGGCGTCATAGAGCTCCTCCGGGATCTCGTCGCCGACCTCGGCGAGCCGGTGGAGCGCCCGCGCCAGCGGTGGATCGCGGACGATGGGGACCCCGGCGCGCCGGGCCTGGGCGCGGAGCCGCGCCGCCGCCGCCCCGGTCCCCTTGGCCAGCACCCGGGGGGCCTCACCGCCGCCGCGCTGGTGGTGGAGGGCGACCGCCACGTGAGTCGGGTTGACGACCAGGCAGGTGGCGCGGGCCAGCGGCGCCGCCTCGGCCAGGGCGCGGTGAAGGCTGCGCCGGTCGGCCTTGAGGCGCGGGTCCCCCTCCTGCTCGCGGGCCTCCCGCTTCACCTCGTCGCGTGACATCCGCAGCCGCCGGTGGTGGCGCCAGCGCACCAGCAGCAGGTCGGCGCAGCCGAGCAGCAGGAGCAGGCCGCCGAGCCGCCAGGCGAGCGGCCAGAGCAGGGCCGCCACGGCCGGCCCCGGCGACGCGGCGCGCGGGAGCTGGGCCAAGGTCGAGGCGAAGCCCGGCCAGCCCGACAGGACCAGGCCGGCCACCAGCGCCGCCTTGACGAGGGCGAGGCCGAGCGCGGCGAGCCGCTCGCCGGAGATGAGCCGGCCGAGGCCGCGGACCGGGTCGATCCGCTCCAGCTTCGGGGTGAGCGGAGTCGCCGAGAAGAGGCCGCCGGTCTGGAGCAGCCCCACGGCCAGCGCCGCAGAGAAGGCCGCCAGCGCAGGGGGCGCCGAGAGGCGCAGGACCGCGCCGGCGGCCGAGGCGAGCGCGGCGCCCGGGGGCTGCTCCCCGACCAGCGCCGCGGCCAGCCCGCGCCGGAGCTCACCGGAGAGGGCCGAGAACCACCAGCTCGAGCAGGCGGCGCACGTCGCCAGGCCGGCTGTCAGCGCCACTGCGCCGGTCAGCTCGCGCGAGACCGCCACCTCGCCGCGCCGCCGCGCCTCGGTGAGACGCCTGGGCGTCGGCCGCTCGGTCCTCGCCCCGCTCACGGCGTAAGCCCCGGCGGCGGCACGCCCTGCAGCAGCGCCGGGAGCCGGCCGCCGAGCGCCACCAGCGAGACCAGCTTGCCGGCACCGGCCGAGGCGCCGAGCGCCATGGCCAGCAGGCCGAGCGAGGCCCGGGCCGGCTGCGTCAGCTCCGGGAGCTGGAGGTGAGGCGCGACCCGGGTCACGGCCGTCACCACCAGCTCGGCCGCCAGCACCCCGGCCACCGCCGGCGCGGCGACCGCGAGGGCGACCGCCAGCGCCTCACCGCTGGCCCAGAGCGCCAGCTCGGAGAGCGGCAGGGCAGGGAAGGGGGAGCCGACCGGGAGGGCGGCGAAGCCGAGCAGCAGGCCGCGGAGCACCAACTGGAGCCCGCCGCCGGTCGCCGCCAGCACGATCAGCTGCTGCACCAGCAGGTCGCCGAGCGCCGTCTCGCGCTGCCGCAGCGGGGCGACGTGGAGCTCGGCCAGCGTGGCTCCGCGCGCGGTGTCGGCCAGCCGTCCCGCCGCCCGTGCCGCCTCGAGCGGTGCGGCCAGCACCACCGCCAGCCCGGCGCCGATGGCCAGCTCCCGACCTCCGAGGAAGGCGAGCGCCAGCCCCTGCGCCGCGACCGGGTGGGATCCGGCCAGCAGCCAGGCGGCCGACCCGAGCCCGGCCGCCAGCAGGAGCCGCAGCGGCGCCGGGACCAGCGGACCGCCCAGGAACGGGGAGAGGGCCGCCACCGGCACCAGCCGGAGCGCGTGGAGGAGCGGTGCGGCCAGGAGCCCCGGGTCGAGCGGCAGCGCCGTCACGGCACGCCTCCCGCAGCCAGCGCCAGCACCTCGGCGGCGAAGCGGGTCATGCGGGCGCCGATCCAGGGGGCGGTCACGACCAGCGCGGCGATCACCGCGGCGATGCGGGGGACGGCGCCAAGGGCATGCTCCTGGAGCTGGGTGGCGGCCTGCAGCAGGCCGGTGACCAGCCCGGTGAGGAGCGCGGCGAGAAGCGGCGGTGCCGAGAGGAGCAGCGCCAGCAGCAGCGCCTCGCGCCCGAGGTGGAGGATCGTGCTTGTCATGGGCCACCGCCCGGCGCGTAGGCCAGCGCCAGGCCGCGGGCCAGCAGCCGCCAGCCGTCGACGGCCACCAGCAGCAGCAGCTTGAGCGGCAGAGCGACCGAGCTGGGCGAGAGCTGGGTCAGCCCGAGCGCCAGCAGCACGTTGGCGACCACCAGATCCACCACCAGGAAGGGGAGGAAGACCAGGAAGCCGATCGTGAAGGCGCGGCGCAGCTCCGAGACCATGAAGGAGGGCGCCAGCACCGCGAGATCGTCGCCGCGCACCTCGGCGGCCATCGGCCCGGGGCGCAGCCTCCGGGCGAGCTCCAGGAAGGCCTCACGGTCGTCGTCGCGGGCGAAGCGCGCCAGGAAGCCCTTCAAGGGGACCAGGGCGCGGGCCCCGGCCGCCAGCGCGCCCGGATCACCGCCCGGAGGGACCGACTGCGCTGCGGCCCAGGCGGCCTCGCCGACCGGCGCCATCACCGTGAGCGTGAGCACCAGGGCCAGCCCGGTCACGGCGGTGGTCGGGGGGACCTGCGGCGCGCCGAGCGCGGAGCGGAGCACCGACAAGACCACCGAGATCTTCAGGAAGGAAGTGAGTGTGACGAGCAGCACCGGCACCAGCGCGGTGGCGCCGAGCAGCAGCAGCCAGTCGGCCGGCTGGGCCGCCAGCGGGCCAGGGGACGGGAGCGTGATCATCACGGGTCGACCTCGGGGCCCATCCAGCCGGGGTCGGTGAGCAGCCGGACGCCGTCGCGGCCGACGCCGAGCAGCAGCGGCCGGCCGTCGAGCTCGACCAGCACCACCGAGGCGTCCCTGGCCAGTCCGGCGCGAGAGAGGACGCGGAGGCGCGGCGGCGACCCAGCAGCCTCCCGGCGGCGCAGCAACAGGGCCGCCCCGGCCAGCCCGAGCAGCACCAGCCCGGCGCGGGCGGCGGTGGGGCCGAGCTCGCCGGGGAGGAGGGCCAGCGCACCGAGCGCCGCGGCCCCCAGCCCCAGCCAGGCGAGCGGGCCGACGCGGCGGAGCAGGGCGCTCACGGCTGGACCTCCAGGGAGAGGACGCGCACGCCGACGGCGCCGTCGATCTCCACCAGCTCGCCGCGCCCGAGCAGGCGCTCGCCGATCCGCAGGGTCACCAGCCCGCGGCGGTCGAGCTGGACCGGCAGCGTCGCGCCCGGCACCAGGCGCGAGAGGTCGCTCAGCGTCAGCGGGACTCTGGCCAGCTCGATGTCGAGCAGGATGGGGACCTGCGCCAGGGGGCTCTCCATGGTGGTCATCTCCACGAGGAAGGCGCCGTCGGCGAGGGTGCCGACTGCGGTGAAGCCGCCGGGGAAGACCAGGCGCAGGCGCCCCTCCGGCGGTGAGTCGGCCAGCACCACGTCGCCCGGCGCCAGCGAGCGCAGCTCGTCGGGGCGCAGCGGGGCGCTGCCGCCGCGAAGCGAGGCGAAGAGCGGGAAGGCGGTGAGCGGCTCGCGGAGCTCGGGTGGCAGCGCGAAGGCGGCGACCGCGGCGGGCGGGAGGAGCAGCCGGGCCCGGCCGCGCACCGGCCCGGCCGTGAGTTCGAGGTCGACGGCCAGCGGCGACGGCGGCGGCGGCGCGCCTCGCACCAGGCGAGGAGCCAGCTTCTCGGCGATGGGGTCGAGCTCGGCGACGCCGTCGATGGCCGCCAGCACCAGCAGCTCGAGCGCCGACTCCTCCAGCGGCGTGAGCGCCGTGGCGCCCGGCAGCGGCTCGGTGCCGCCGGCGACCAGCGCAACGAGGCGGGCCACCAGCCCGGCCTCCACCTCGAGCAGCGCCGCGCCGGGCAGGGCGGAGAGCTCGATGGCCAGCGAGACCAGCGGGCGGAGCGGCGAGGCGGCCACCGGCCGGGCGGTGCCGACGAGTGTCACCTCGACGCCCAGCACACCGCCGATCGACCGAGCCGCGGCCTCGGCCGCCTCCGCGCCGAGGGCCCGGGCGCCGGGGTCGAGGGCCGTGAAGCCGCGCGAGAGGCTGGGGAGCTCGAAAGGGAGCGACATGGACCGAGCTGGACTTCACGAGTCGTGCCGCCGGGAAGCGCCAATGATCTCAGCGCCTGGGTGGCGCGGGTGTGGCCGCGGCGCGGACCAGCGTCCGTTCCGCGGCCGGCCGGCCGCGACGCTCCAGCTCCAGCCGCCGGAGCAGCGGGTGGGTGGGGAGGGGCGCGCCGTCTTCAGACCGGTCCTCGCCGGATGGTAGCGAGGCCGCCAGCGCCGCCAGCCGGACTCGCCGGGGGGCCGTGGCCAGCTCACCGGCCGATCGAAGCGCCTCCTCGGCGCCGGCCTCATGGAGCCGACCCAGCAGCCGGGTGGCCCGGGCCGGCGCCAGCGTCACCGCCAGCGCCACCAGCCGCTGCAGCCTCACGTTCACGGGCTCTCGCCAGCGCGGCGCCGCTCGCGCCAGGCCAGCGCCCCGAGGCCGGCGGAGCCGAGCGCTGCCAGCCCGGCCAGCCAGGGCGCCCAGCGCCGCGCCGTCACCGGGGTGACGGTCGCCGCCGGCGTCGCCTCGGCGATCACCACCGCGACTGCCTCGGGCAGGAGCCCCTCGGCGGCGCCGGCCACCAGGGAGCGGAGCCCCGGCTCCAGCCCGCGGACCGCGCCACAGCTGGCCGGCCGGCACTTCACCAGGATGGCGGCGCGTGGGGCGGCGCGGGTGCCGGGATGGAGCGGGTCGTCCGAAGGGAGGCCGAGGTGCACCCGCGCCTCGATCACGCCGTCGATCGCCTCGACGCTCCTGGCCAGCTCGCCGGAGATGGCATGGAGCCAGCGGGCCCGCTCCTCCACTGGCGTCGGGACCATGCCACCGGCGCCGAAGACCTCCCCGAGCCCCTGGGGCCGGGACCTGGGGAGCTGCCGGGCCGAGAGCACCCGGTGCGCCTTGCCCCCCTGGCCGCGCGGGACGGTGACGGTCCAGGCCGCCTCGGTGCCGTCCTGCCTGAGCTTGGTGGCGGCCAGCCCCTCCTCGTCGAGCGCGACCAGCACCTCGTTGGCCTGCCGCTCCGCGAGGTCGTGGAGCAACGGCTCGTCGCCGCAGCCGGCGAGCAGGAGCAGGCAGAGGACCGGGAGGGCGGGCCGGGTGGTCATGGGGGGCCTGGCTCAGGTCTGGGTGTTGACGGCCTGCTTCACCGACTGCACGCCGTGCTCGACCAGCTTGGAGGCGACATCGAACGTCTGCGTGAACCGGTAGGCGTCGGCCTGCAGCGCCAGCAGCTCACCCGCAGTGAAGGTCCGGCCCGACCGCGCCGCCTGGAGCACGCGGTCGAGCCGGGCCTGCGACCCCTCCAGCGAGCGGAGCGCCTGGGCCAGTTGCGCCGCGGGGCGGGGCGGCTCGGGCGGCCGGGTGTGGGCCGCCAGCCGGGCCTCGAAGCGGGCACCGCCGCTGGCGGGGCCGGTCGGGCAGGGGGGGGCCGGTGCGGCCGCGGGGAGCGGGGGGATGGCCATGTACGCTCCTAGTGGATGTTGCCGATGGCGGCGCGGGCGGTGTCGTGCTTGACGCGCATGACGTTGGAGAGGGTCGTGAACTCCCGGCTCTCCTGCTGCATCCGCTCCTGGAGCTGCAGGTACTGCAAGTTCATGGCCTGCGCCTCCTGCTGCATGGCCCGGGTCGCCTCGAGCAGGTCGCCCGGGGAGTCGCCGCCGCCCGTGCCGGCGCCGGCCAGTGCCCCGCTCCCGAGGCGCGCTCCACCCGGTCCCGCTGCGACCCCGAGGCGGGAGGCGCCCGCTCCCTGCAGCCCGCCGCGGACGGCGCCGGCCAGGACGTTGCCGAACGGGACGGCCGGTGCGGCCAGCGTGACGGCACCGACCACCCCCGAGGCCAGCGCCCGGGTCGCCCCCTGCAGCGCCGCCTCAAAGCGGCCCGGGACGGTCTTCTGCTCGGTAGTGGGGGCGACGGTGATCGACTCGACTCGGCTCATGGTGGTTCCTCCGGGCCGTGGAGGAGCAACCGGCATGCCCCGAGGGCGCCGCGAAACTGCTGGGGAAAAGGGACCGGAGCGGGGAGCTGCCGGCCGTGCCGCGGACCTACGGGACGGCCGGCGACCCCTCGAAGCGCGGCTCGCTCGCGGCCCGGCGCAGGCCGGTGGCCCAGTCGATGGCGGCCGCCTGCGGGTTGCCGAAGGGGCGCGAGCGGAAGACCAGC
>JANYBC010000049.1 GCA_025360965.1 Anaeromyxobacter sp.
CTGCTGGTCGAGGCCCGGGCCCGGCGCGCCGACGGTGATCTCGCCGGGGCCCTCGCCGTGGCCGACGAGGCGATCCGCCACGGGGAGAGCCTGCCCGAGGCGGTCCGCCCCCGGGGCGTGCTCAAGGCGGTGCGCGCGCTCCGCGATGAGCTGGCCACCGGCGCGCCGCCGAGGTCTCCGGCCGGGCCGTAGCGCCCCGACCCAGGCGAAGCGCCTCCGCTACGCCGGCTGCTCGTCCATCACCCGGACCGGCAACACCATGGCGTTGAGCCCGCCGAACTGGAGCCGGCGCTGGAGCTGGTAGGCGGTCTCGTTGTGGAGCAGCCGCTGGAAGATCTGCTCGCGCTCGAAGATCAGCTTGCCGGCGAAGAAGACGGCGCGCGGGTAGTCGCGGGCCACCTCGAGGCAGAGCCGCTCGGCCACCGCCACCGCCTCCGTGCCGATGTCCATCCGGTAATCGGCGGCCAGGCCCAGACGGTGGGCCGCCTCGACGTACTGCTGCAGGGCGGTCTCGGTCTGCAGGCGGACCCGGTCCACCTCCTCGACCCCCTTCATGGTGGCCGAGTCGACCACGCCGACCGAGACGAAGACGAAGCCCTTGAAGTGGTCGCCGAAGATCCGCTTCACGGTGAGCAGCTGGTGGATGCCGAGCCCGCCGTAGCTCCCCACCAGCAGCACCGCGGTCTGGGCCTTCGGATCGATGACCGGGTTGGGCTTGCCGGAGTGGGTCGGAAGCGCCGCCATGATGCCGTCGAGCCGCGCCAGGTTGGCCTTCACCTTGGCGTAGTGGCGCTTGATGAGGAGGCAGAGCGCCACCAGCAGGCAGGTGACCAGGATGGTCATCCAGCCGCCCTCGGCCCCCTTCTCGTAGATGGTGCCGGAGAGGATGGAGAGGCAGAGGGTGAGCGCCACGCCGTGGATGAGCAGGCCGCGCTTGCGCCCGGCCTCCTGCTTGGCGAGCCAGTACTTCACCATGGCGAGCTGGGAGAGCGAGAAGGTCAGGAAGACGTTGATCGAGTACATGGTCACCAGCGCGGTGATGTCACCGCGGGTGTAGACCAGCGTCACCAGCGAGGCGCCGCCCATGAGCAGGACGCCGTCGCGCATGGTGAGCCGGTCGGAGAGCTGGGCGAAGCGGTGCGGCAGCCAGGAGTCGATGGCCATGTTGGACATGACCCGCGGTCCGTCGATGAAGCCGGCCTGTGCGCCGACGAAGAGCAGCGCCGCCTCGGCCACCAGCGTGATCACCAGGAAGCCGTGGCCGACCTGGACGCCGCCGACGCTCCAGGAGTCGGTGAAGCGCTCCAGCAGCACGGCGTTGAGGGTCTTGCCCTCGGCAGGCACCACGTGGAAGAGCAGGTAGCAGACCAGGATGCCGCCGGCGGTGACCGCCAGCGAGATGGCCATGTAGACCATGGTCTTCTGCGCCGTCTTCACCTTCGGCTCTCGCATGATCTGGAGGCCGTTGGAGACCGCCTCGATGCCGGTGTAGGTGCCGCCGCCCATCGAGTAGGCCTTGATGAAGACCGCCAGCAGGCCGAGCAGGCCGAGCTTGCCGTGAGAGGCCCGCAGTCCGTCGCTCACCTCGCCGGCCACCGCCGGGATCTCGCCGAGGTGCGAGCCGATGCCGCCGAAGATGAGGATGGCGTGGGTGAGCAGGAAGAGGCCGAAGATGGGGGCCAGGATCGAGACCGACTCCTTGACGCCGCGCAGGTTGAGGACCACCAGCAGCAGGATGGCGGCCACCGCGGCCGAGAGCTTCCAGGAGTGCCAGGCCGGCGGCAGGAAGCTGAAGATGGCGTCGGCGCCGGAGGCGATGGAGACCGAGATGGTGAGGATGTAGTCGATTAGCAGCGCCGAGCCGGAGACCACCCCGGCCCGTGGCCCGAGCAGCCGGGAGGCGACCACGTAGCCGCCGCCGCCAAAGGGGAAGTGCTTGATGATCTGCGAGTAGGCGACCGAGATGACGAGCACGGTGACGCCGGTCGCCAGGGCCAGGAAGATGGCGAGCGAGCGGTGGTCGCCGAGCGCCCGGAAGGCCTCGTCGGGACCGTAGGAGGAGGAGGAGAGGCCGTCGGCGCCGAGGCCGACCCAGGCCAGCAGCGCGATCAGTGACATCGAGTGGTAGGTGTGCGGATCCTCGACGTCGCGCGGAGCTCCGAAGATGGCCCGCTTGAGCTTCTCGTAGGCCGTGGCCGGCGGCGGAGGCGGGTGGTGGGACGTCGAGCTCGGATGGCTCCCGTCGGGCGGCTTCTCGTTGGCGTTGGTCATCCTGGCGCTCCTCGAAGGCGGCGGAAGCTAGCAGGTCGGAACAGGCACCGAAAGCAGCCCCAGTCGACGTTTGCGCTATTTCCCGGGCCGCCCAGGACCGACTCTTGCAACCTGCACGGCTGCAGGAGGCCAGCATTGCAGATTGCACGACGGCCGGTGGCTGGCTGCCCGCTTGGTGGGCGACGCCGCCAGACCGGGTCGCCGTGCAGGTTGCCAGCCTCCGCGGCGGCGATGATGCGTCCTGCAGCGGCGCATCACCTCGTCGTGGCTCCAAGCGAGCGGAAGCACTCGTCCTCCCCTGCTGGCAGGGCCGGTGCAAAGTCTCTGGACGGCGCCACCAGCCGCGCCGGGAGCCACCACTCGATGAACGACCTGCTCGTCACCCTCGGAACGCTCGCCTTCTTCGCCCTGGCGGTGGCCTTCGCCGCCTGGCTCGACCGTCTCGACTCGAAGGAGACGCCGTGACCCTCGACCACGCCGTCGGCCTCGCCGTGACCCTCCTGCTCCTCGCCTACCTCGGGTACGCGCTGATCCACCCCGAGAAGTTCTAGGAGGCCATCGTGTCCACCGCCGCCATCCTCCAGGCCATCGCCTTCGTCGCCGTCATCGCGCTCCTCACCAGGCCGCTGGGCGCCTATCTCTACCGCGTCTACGAGGCCAGGCCCCCGTTCCCGGCCACGCTCGGCCGGCTGGAGCGGCTCTGCTACCGGCTCTCCGGCGTCGACCCCTCGACCGAGCAGGGCTGGGTCGCCTACGCCGTGAGCCTGCTCCTCTTCAGCGCCCTCTCCATGCTCGGCACCTACGCCATCCTGCGGGCGCAGGCCGGGCTGCCCTGGAACCCGCAGGGCTTCGCTGGCGTGGCCCCCGACCTGGCCTTCAACACCGCCGCCTCCTTCACCACCAACACCAACTGGCAGTCCTATTCAGGCGAGAGCACCATGTCGTACCTCTCGCAGAGTGCCGGCCTGGCCTGGCACAACTTCACCTCCGCCGCCGCGGGGATGGGCGTGGCCCTGGCGCTGGCGCGCGGCCTGACCCGCCACGGTGGCCCCGACTCGCCCAGGACGCTGGGCAACTTCTGGGTCGACCTCACCCGCTCCATCGTCTACGTGCTGCTCCCCTCCAGCCTGCTCATCGCGCTCTTCTTCGCCTCGCAGGGGGTGCTGCAGACGCTGGCGCCCTCGCTCGAGCTCACCACGCTCGAGGGGGTGAAGCAGGTGCTGGCGCTCGGTCCGGTCGCCTCCCAGGAGGTGATCAAGCAGCTCGGCACCAACGGCGGAGGCTTCTTCAACGCCAATAGCGCCCACCCGTTCGAGAACCCGACGCCGCTCACCAACTTCATCCAGGTGGTCATGATCTTCGTCATCCCGGCGGCGCTCACCTGGACCTACGGCCGCATGGCTCGCTCGCAGCGGCAGGGCTGGGCCCTCTTCGGCGCCATGCTGGCCCTCTTCCTGGCCGGGTACGGCGTGATCACCTGGGCCGAGCACCGGCCCAACCCGGCCCTGGCCGGACTCGCCGTCGACCAGTCGGCCGGGAACATGGAGGGCAAGGAGGTCCGCTTTGGCGTCGACGCCACCGCCCTCTTCGCCACCGCCACCACCGACGCCTCCTGCGGCGCCGTCAACGGGATGCACGACAGCTTCAACCCGCTGGGCGGCCTGGTGCCGCTCGTCAACATCCAGCTGGGCGAGGTGATCTTCGGCGGCGTCGGCGCCGGGCTCTACGGCATCCTGGTCTTCGTCATCCTCACCGTCTTCATCGCCGGCCTGATGGTCGGGCGCACCCCCGAGCTGCTCGGCAAGAAGATCGAGCCGCGGGAGATGAAGCTGGCCACCATCTACATCCTCATCTTCCCGCTGCTGGTGCTGCCGCTCACCGCCTGGGCCGCGGTCTCCCCGGCCGCCGGCGCGGTCGCCAACGCCGGGCCGCACGGCCTGTCCGAGCTGCTCTACGCCTTCACCAGCGGCGCCGGGAACAACGGCTCGGCCTTCGCCGGCCTCGACGCCACCAAGCCCTTCTGGACCATCGGGCTGGGGGTCGACATGCTGCTGGGACGCTTCTTCATGTTGCTGCCGGCGCTGGCCATCGCCGGCTCCATGGTCGGCAAGCGGGCCGTCGAGCCCGGCCCGGGCACCTTCCCCACCGACGGCTGGCTCTTCGGCGCGCTCCTGGTGGCGGTCATCCTCGTCGTCGGCGCGCTCACCTGGTTCCCCGCCCTCACCCTCGGTCCGATCGTCGAGCACTACCTCGCCGGCGCCGGAAAGGTGTTCTGACCATGACCTCCAGGTCTGCCGTCGCCGCCTCGCTCCTCGACTGGGCCGTCGTCCGTCCGGCCCTCCTCGACTCGCTCAAGAAGCTCTCGCCACGCCAAGTGGCCAGGAATCCGGTCATGTTCGTGGTCGAGGTGGGCAGCGCGCTGGTCACGCTGGTCTGGCTCCGAGACCTGATCGCCCGCTCCCCCGGGGCCGCCCCGGCCTGGTTCACGGCCGCCGTGGCGATCTGGCTCTGGTTCACGGTGATCTTCGCCAACCTGGCCGAGGCGGTGGCCGAGGGGCGTGGCAAGGCCCAGGCGGCGGCGCTGCGCCGCACCCGCTCCGACACCCCGGCCCGCCGCCTCAGGAACGGGCGCGAGGAGCAGGTGCCCGCCACCGCGCTGCGCAAGGGTGACCAGGTGGTGGTCGAGGCCGGCCAGGTCATCCCCGGCGACGGTGACGTGGTGGAAGGGATCGCCTCGGTTGACGAGTCGGCCATCACCGGTGAGTCGGCCCCGGTGATCCGCGAGTCGGGCGGGGACCGCTCCGCGGTCACCGGCGGCACCCGGGTGCTCTCCGACCGGATCGTGGTCAGCATCTCCACCGATCCCGGCGAGTCCTTCCTCGATCGGATGATCGCCCTGGTCGAAGGGGCGGCCCGCCAGAAGACGCCCAACGAGGTCGCCCTCCACATCCTGCTGGTCGGGCTGACCATCATCTTCCTCATCGCCTGCGCCACGCTGGTGCCCATCGCCGCCTTCTCCGGGATCCAGCTCGGCGTCACGTCCATGGTGGCGCTACTGGTCTGCCTCATCCCCACCACCATCGGCGGCCTGCTCTCCGCCATCGGCATTGCCGGGATGGACCGGCTGCTGCGCAAGAACGTGCTGGCCATGAGCGGGCGTGCCGTGGAGGCGGCCGGCGACGTCGACGTGCTGCTGCTCGACAAGACCGGCACCATCACGCTGGGCAACCGGATGGCGACGGAGTTCATCCCCGCGCCCGGCGTCCGCACCGAGGACCTCGCCGAGGCGGCCCAGCTGGCCAGCCTGGCCGACGAGACGCCGGAGGGGCGCTCCATCGTGGTGCTGGTGAAGGAGCGGCACGGCCTGCGAGGTCGCGAGCTGGGGGCCGGCCACGCCTTCGTCCCCTTCTCGGCGCAGACCCGGATGAGCGGCTGCGACGTCGACGGACGCTCCCTCCGCAAGGGGGCGGTCGACGCGGTGGCCCGCCACGTGGCCTCGCTGGGCGGCCAGATGCCGGGTGACGTCGAGGCGGCGGCGGCGCGCATCGGCGACGGCGGCGGCACGCCGCTGGCGGTCTCTGAAGGCGCCCGGGTGCTGGGGCTGATCCACCTGAAGGACGTCGTGAAGGGGGGCATCAAGGAGCGGTTCGAGCGCTTCCGCGCCATGGGGATCCGGACGGTGATGATCACCGGTGACAACCCGCGCACCGCCGCCGCCATCGCCCGGGAGGCCGGCGTCGACGACTACCTGGCCGAGGCCACCCCGGAGGCCAAGCTGGCGCTGATCCGCGCCGAGCAGGCCAAGGGGCGGCTGGTGGCCATGACCGGCGACGGCACCAACGACGCCCCGGCGCTGGCCCAGGCCGACGTGGGCGTGGCCATGAACACCGGCACGCAGGCCGCCAAGGAGGCCGGCAACATGGTCGACCTCGACTCCAACCCGACCAAGCTGCTGGAGGTGGTCGAGGTCGGAAAGCAGCTGCTCATGACCCGCGGGGTGCTCACCACCTTCTCCATCGCCAACGACGTGGCCAAGTACTTCGCCATCCTCCCGGCCCTCTTCGTGGCCGCCTACCCGGAGCTGGCGCCCCTCGACGTCATGCACCTGACCTCGCCCTGGAGCGCCATCCTCTCGGCGGTGATCTTCAACGCGCTCATCATCGTGCTGCTCATCCCGCTGGCGCTCAAGGGCGTGCGCTACCGCCCGCTGGGCGCGGCGGCGGTGCTGCGCCGCTCGCTGCTCATCTACGGCGTCGGCGGCGTGGTCGCCCCGTTCGCCGGCATCAAGCTGATCGACATGGCCCTCACCGCCATGCACCTCTACTAGGAGGACGCCATGACACGCGACGCCACCGTCACCCTCGCGCTGCTGGTCCAGGCCGCGCGCCTCACCCTGGTCACGCTGCTCCTCACCGGCCTCGCCTACCCGCTGCTGGTCACCGGGCTGGCGCAGCTGCTCTTCTCCTCGCGTGCCAGCGGCAGTCTGGTGGAGGACGCCAAGGGGCGGGTGGTCGGCTCCGAGCTGGTGGGGCAGGGCTTCACCGCCCCCGGCTATCTCTGGCCGCGCCCGTCGGCGGCCGGCGAGAAGGGCTGGGATCCACTGGCCTCGGGCGGCTCCAACCTCGGGCCCACCTCGGCGAAGCTGCGGGCCCGGGTCCAGGCCGACGTGGAGCGACTCCAGAAGGAGAACCCGGCGGCGCCGGGGCCGGTCCCTGCCGAGCTGGTCACCTCCTCGGGGAGCGGGCTCGACCCGCACCTCTCACCGGCGGCCGCCCGCTGGCAGGCGCCACGCATCGCCTCGGCGCGCGGCCTGGCGCTGGAGCGGATCCTGGCGGTGATCGACGAGGCCACCGAGGGGCGCGACCTCGGCTTCCTGGGCGAGCCACGGGTCAACGTGCTGCTCGTCAACCTGGCCTTCGATCACCGCTTCGGCGCCTCGCCCCGGCCCGCGCCGCCGGGTGCCACCGGTGCGGAGGGGCGGTAGAGTTCCCGACGTGACCACGCCGCGCGCCAAGCCCGAAGACTTCCTGGAGCTGCTGGAGCGCGGAAAGCGCGGCCGGCTCAAGCTCTACCTCGGCTACGCGGCCGGCGTCGGCAAGACCTTCCGGATGCTGGAGGAGGCCCACCGGCTGCGCTCCCGCGGCGTCGACGTGGTGGGCGCCCTCGTGGAGACCCACGGGCGGGCCGAGACCGAGGCGCTGCTGCGCGACCTGGAGCTGGTAACGCTCCGCTCCATCGAGTACCGGGGGGTGGTCGTCAAGGAGCTCGACCTGGCCGGCGTGCTGTCCCGCCAGCCCGCCATCGCCATCGTCGACGAGATCCCGCACACCAACGCGCCGGGCTCCAAGAATCGGAAACGCCACCAGGACGTGCTGGAGCTGCTCGACGCCGGGATCCACGTCATCGGCGCCATGAACGTGCAGCACCTCGAGTCGCTCAACGACCTGATCGAACGGGTCACGGGGGTGCGGGTGCGGGAGACCGTCCCCGACACCTTCCTGGAGCGGACCGACCAGGTCGTCAACCTCGACCTCTCGGTGGAGGACCTGCTCGACCGGCTGCGCGGCGGGCGCATCTACGCGCCGGAGAAGGTGGCCTGGGCCGTCGAGCACTTCTTCAAGGGGACCAACCTCACCACCCTCCGCGAGCTGGCGCTCCGCGAGGTGGCGCAGAGCCTGGAGCGGAGCGCGGCGGGGCGAGGGACGGCCGCGCTCGAGGCCAGGGAGGGTGGCGAGCTCCGCTCGCGCACCCACGGCCGCCTCATGGTGGCGCTCTCCTCGAGCCCTCCCCGGGGCGCGGCCCTGCTGCGTCGGGCCTCGCGCATGGCCGGGCGGCTCGCCACCGACTGGTTCGCCGTCTACGTGGAGACCCCGGGCGAGGCGCCCGACCGGATCGACGCCGAGGCCCAGCGCCACCTGCTCGACCACCTGGAGCTGGCCCGCCAGCTGGGGGCCGAGGTGGTCAGGCTCCAGGCGACCGATCCCGCCGAGGCCCTCCTCGACTTTGCCCGCTCCCACCAGGTCAGCGACCTTGTCATCGGGCGCAGCCGGCAGCCCGGGTGGCGGCGGGCGCTGGGGCGCTCGGTCCCGCAGCGGCTGCTCGACGAGGCCTCCGACCTCGACGTCCACGTGGTCGGGCTCGAAGTCGAGGGGCGGTCATGACCCTGAAGGGGAAGCTGCTGGCGACGCAGGCGGTGCTGGCGGTGGCGCTGGCGCTGGTCGGGGCCACCTCGGTGGTCTCGATCCGCACCCTGGGGAACGCCTCCGACGCCATCCTCAAGGACAACTACCGGAGCGTCCTTGCGGCGCAGCGCATGCAGGAGGCGGCGGAGCGGATCGACAGCGCCGCGCTGTTCCGCGTGGCCGGCCGCCCGGAGAAGGCGGACCAGCTGGCGCCGTCGCTGCCGGTCTTCGAGCGCGAGCTGGTGGCCCAGGAGGCCAACATCACCGAGCCCGGGGAGGGGGCCGCCACCGCACGCCTGCGCCAGGCCTGGGACGAATACCAGGCCGTCTACCACCGATTCTCCGGCTTGCCGATCACGGCGTCCCTGGACCGGACCTACTTCGAGGAGCTGGAGCCGCGCTTCCTGGCGGTCAAGGCGGCCGGCCAGGAGATCCTCGACCTCAACCAGGACGCCATGGTGCGCCGCGGTGAGCACGCCCGCCGCCAGGCCTCGCGCCTCATCCTCATCGTCGTCGCCACCACGCTGGGTGGGTTGATCGCCGGCACCATGCTGGCGGCCGGGCTGGTGGGGCGCATCGTCCGCCCGGTCTCGGTGCTGGCCCAGGCGGCGCAGCGCATCGCCACCGGCGACCTGGCGGCCAGGGCCCGGGTGGCCGGCAGCGACGAGATCGCCGGGCTGGCCGCCGAGTTCAACGCCATGGCCGACAAGCTGGCCGAGTACCGTCGCAGCTCGCTGGGAGACCTGCTCCAGGCCCAGCAGGCGGCCCAGGCGGCCATCGATGGCCTTCCCGACCCGGTGCTGATCCTCGACCTGGGGGGCAAGGCGCAGAACCTCAACCAGGCGGCCGAGACGGTGCTGCGCCTCCCTGCCGGCGCCGACGCGCTGGCCTCGCTGGAGCCCGGGCTGCGCGAGACGGTGGAGCGGGTGCGGGCCCACGTGGTGGCCGGCAAGGGAGCGTGGCAGCCGCGCGGCTTCGAGGACGCCGTCCGGCTCGATCTGCCCGATGGGGCCCGCTGGTTTCTGCCACGGGCCACCGCCCTCCACGGGGAATCCGGGGCCGTGACCGGGGCGGCGGTGGTGCTGCAGGATGTCACCCGCCTGATGCGCTTCGACGAGCTGAAGAACGACCTGGTCGCCACCGTCGCGCACGAGTTCCGCACGCCGCTCACCTCGATGCGGATGGCGGTCCACATCCTCCTTGACGGAATGGTGGGCGCGCTCAACGAGCGGCAGCTGGATCTGGTCACCGCCGCGC
>JANYBC010000101.1 GCA_025360965.1 Anaeromyxobacter sp.
GCGAGGCCGAGGTGGAGGCCGAGATCGCCCGCGCCGAGGAGGCCATCGAGGGGGCCACCGGGAAGCGGCCGCACGGCTTCCGGGGGCCGGGCTTCAGCATCTCGCCGGCCGTGCTCCGGGTGCTGCTGCGCCGCGGCTACCGCTACGACTGCTCGACCTTCCCCACCTTCCTGGGCCCGCTGGCCCGCGCCTACTACTTCATGACCGCCACGCTGCCGCCCGAGGAGCGCGAGCGGCGCAAGAAGCTCTTCGGCGGCTGGCGCGAGGGGCTGCGGCCGCTCGACCCGTACCGCTGGCAACTCCCCGAGGGCGAGCTGCTGGAGATCCCGGTGACCACGCTGCCGGTGCTGCGCGTGCCCATCCACCTCTCCTACGTGCTCTACCTCAACGTCTTCTCGCAGGGTCTGGCGCGGGCCTACTTCGCCGCCGCCCTGGCCACCTGCCGGCTGCTGGGGACGGCGCCCTCGCTCCTGCTCCACCCGCTCGACTTCCTCTCCGGCGAGGACGTGGACGCGCTCTCCTTCTTCCCGGGGATGAACCTGCCGGTGGAGCGCAAGCTCTCCTGCGTGCGGGACTGCCTCGACATGTTCTCGCGGCGCTTCGAGGTGCGGTGCATGGAGGAGCACGCCGCGGCGGTCACGGGCGCCACGGCGCGGGGGCGCCTCGGGCTGGTCAGGGCGGGGTAGCCCGGGGCAGCGAGGACGAAGAGAGCATGCCCAACGCCTTCTTCTGGCTGGTGCTGGTCGCCTATCCCCTGGTGGCATGGGCCTGCCTCTCCACGCTCGGGCCGCGACGCGGCGTCATGGCGGCGCTCCTGGGTGGCTGGCTGTTCGCGCCGTCCTTCAACCCCTCGGTCGCCGACGTCCCGCTCTTCCACACCAAGACCGCCTTCATTCCCGCCATCGTCCTGATGCTCTCCCTGCTGGTCGACTCGGGCCGGTGGAGGGGGCTTCGGCTGCGGTGGCCGGACGCCCCGGTCCTGGTGGTCTGCCTGCTCCCCTTCGTCACGGCCCTGATGAACGACCTGGGCCCATACGAAGGAGGCTCCGCCCTGCTGGACGCCCTCTTCGTCTGGGGCGCGCCCTATCTGATCGCCCGCGTCTACTTCAGCAAGGCTCGGGGCATGCTCGAGCTGGCGACCTGGGTCGCGGGGTGCGCCATCGTCTACATCCCCTTCTGCCTCTGGGAGGTGCGGATGAGCCCCCAGCTGCACACCCAGCTGTACGGCTTCACGACCGGGCCGTACGGGCAGTCGGTCCGCTTCGGCGGCTATCGCCCCGTGGTCTTCCAGTCCCACGGGCTGATGGTCGGCATGCTGATGGCCTCCGGGACGCTGGCGGCCTACTGGCTCTGGCGGACCAGGGCGGTCCCTCGCTTCAGAGGCGTCGGCATGGGGTGGTGGACCCTGCTCCTGTCCGCCACCACCATCCTCGTGAAGTCGAGCGGCTCGATCCTGCTCCTCGGGGCGGGGCTCCTGATCCTGGAGTCGATCCGCCGCTTCCGGACCATCGTCCTCGTCTACGCAGTCCTGGCGTTGACCATCGCCTTCCCCGTGGCGCGCTCCTCCGGGTGGTCTCCGTTCCAGCTCGTCAACCTGGCGACCGAGGCCGACGCCGACCGGGGTGAGTCGATGGCGTACCGGGTGAAGAACGAGGACATCCTGCTGGCCAAGGCGCTGAAGCGGCCCTGGCTGGGCTGGGGCCGCTTCGGCCGCGCCCGGGTGACCGACGAGTTCGGCCGCGACACCGCCGTCACCGACAGCATGTGGATCATCGTGCTGGGGACCGGAGGAATCGCCGCCCTGGTCGCGCTGGGTGGCCTGCTCCTGTCGCCGATCCTGCTGCTTCGGGCACGCTTCCGGACGCGGTTCTGGTCGGACCGGCGGCTGGCGCCCGCGGCGATCTTCGCGGTGTTGCCGGTGCTCTGGACGGTCGACTGCCTGCTCAACTCCATGCCCACACCCATCTATCCCGCCATGGCCGGCGCGCTGGTCGGCTTCCTGGCGCGACGGACGCCGTCCCGCCCGCCGGCGGCGTCGGCCGGCACGGCGCGCGTGGCCCTGGCCGGGCAGGCATGATGCGCATCGTCTTCGTCGTCCCTGCCGTCAACATGTCCGGAGGCATCCGGACGCTGGCGACCTACGCCCAGGGGCTCCAGGGGCGAGGGCACCGCGTCACCGTGGTCTCGGCCGCCCCCGAGCCGCGCGCCCGGAGGGACCGCCTGGCCGCCCTCCTCGGCCTGGGCGGTGCCCGGCCAGATCGGGCGTCGCACTTCGACGGGACAGGCGTGGACCACCGCCCGGCGCCGCACTGGGGGCCGGTGACGGAGAGCGACGTGCCCGACGCCGACCTGGTGGTCGCCACCTGGTGGGAGACCGCGGAGGCGGTGGCCAGGTTCGGGCCGGCCAAGGGCGTCAAGGTCCTCTTCGCGCAGGGGCACGACGCCGAGACCCCGGGCGTTCCCTCCGCCCGCGCCGAGGCGGTCTGGCGCCTCCCCTTCCAGCGGATCGTCGTCTCGCAGTGGCTGGCCGACCTGGTGCGCGCCCGCTACGGGGCGTCGGCCACGGTGGTGCCGAACGGGGTGGACGCCCATCGGTTCGACGCGCCGCCGCGGGGGAGGCAGGAGCGGCCCACGCTCGGGCTGGTCTACTCACCCATGCAGATGAAGGGGTGCGACCTCGCCGCCGCGGCCGTGGCGAGGGCGGCCGCGCGCATCCCCGGGCTTCGGCTGCTGGCCTTCGGGAGCGAGCCGGTCGATCCGGCCATGCCGCTGCCGCCGGGCGCGGAGTTCCTGCTCCGTCCCGACCAGGACAGGCTTCCGGCCCTCTACGCCAGCTGTGATGGCTGGCTCTGGCCCAGCCGGCGTGAGGGCTTCGGCCTGCCCATCCTGGAGGCGATGGCCTGCCGCACGCCGGTCGTCGCCTGCCCGGCCGGGGCCAGCCGGGAGCTGCTCGCCGGCGGCGGCGGGATCCTGCTCTCCGAGCCGGGCGCTGCGGCCATGGAGGAGGCGATCGTCCGGCTCCTGGCGCTGACCGAGCCGGAGTGGCGAGCCGTCTCGGATCGGGCCCGGGCGACCGCGCTCGGGACGACCTGGGCCGACTCGGTCGCGGGCTTCGAGGCGGCGCTGAAGGCCGCGGCGGGTGCGCCATGAGTGAAGCGAAGGCGGCTCCACCGGCGGCGGGCCCCGCGGTCCCCTGGCCGAGGCGACACGCGGCGCTGCTCCTGGTCATCGCGACCTACCTGGCGGTCACCGTCCCGCTGGCCTTCGCCCTCCCCATCTGGACCGACGAGGCCTACACGCTGCGCACCTCGAGCCTGGGAGTGGTCGAGGCCCTGCGGGCGGCCGTGGAGTTCGAGCGGCAAGGTCCGCTCTACTTCGGGGTGCTGACGCTCTGGCGGCTCCTCGCCGCGGGGCCCGTCGCCGCCCGCCTGCTCTCGGTGGCCTTCGGCGCGGCGACGCTGGTGATCTGCGCGCGGATCTCGCGGAGGGTGGCCCCCGACCTCTCCGAGGCCGTGCTCCCCGCCATCATCTGCCTCCACCCGCTCTTCCTCCTCGCCGCGCTGGAGATCCGCGTCTACGCGCTCGCGGTGCTGCTGAGCGCCGTCCTGGCGTGGCTCCACCTCCGGATCTTCCTGGAGGAGGGCAAGGGTATCCGCGACGAGGTCCTCTTCGGGGTGACGGCCGCCCTCGCGGTCTACACCCAGTACTACCTGGGGTTCTTGCTGGTGGCGCTCTTCGCCGGACTCCTGGTGGCCGGCCGCCCCGGCGCGGCGGCGCGCTACCTGCGCGCCATGCTGGTGGCGGCGGTCCTCCTCGCCCCGCTGGTCCCGGTGCTGTCCGGCCAGCTGCGCAGCTCCGATGGGAGCGTCGCGGCGCCCTTCCTGGTCAGGACCTTCGCGCGCTTCCTGCTCGAGCGGTGGGACGCGCTCATGCTTCCCGCCATGTCGCCGTTCCTCGAGGCGATCCCGGTCCCGGCGCTGCGGCGCCCGCTCTACTGGATCCTGAGGCTGGTGCCCTGGGTCGCGGCGCTGGCGTTGCTGGCCCGCGCCCTTCGGCGCGGGGAGTGGCGCCGCAGCCCGGTCCCCCCGTGGTGGACCACGGTGATCCTCTTCGTCGGGGCCCTGGGCGGAGTCGGACTGGCGGTCTCCGCCCACCTGGTGGCGGCGGACCGGTACGCCACCGTCCTGGTGGTTCCGGCCGCCATGGCCGTTTTCTCGCTCCTGGCGCCCGGGGGACGGCGAGCGGCGGCGGTTGTCGTGGCGCTCTTGCTCGCCAGCAACGGGGCGCTCGCCTGGGACCACTACCGGGTGCCGGTCAAGTACGGCGACGCCAGGCGAGTGGCCGCCTACCTCCAGGCGCACGAGGCCGCGGGCCAGCCCATCTTCGTCTTCACGAGCAATGAGGCCATGGTGCTCGAGACCTATTACCGGGGAGTGAACCGGGTGGTGCCGCTGCCGGGCCCGGTCCCGCTCGACCGCTACGACCTGCGAGACCTGATCCTCCCCTCGGAGGAGGAGGTCGAGCGGCTGGTCGGCGCGGCGGCCTCGGGCGCAGATCGGGTCTGGCTGGTCCTCGAGGACCAGCCGGTCGCCAACGGGCTCGACCTCCACCCGGAGCACCTGGTGCGCTGCTTCGATCGACGGTTCCTTCCGGTCACCAGCGCCCGCTTCCACGAGGGGTTGACGGTGACCTCCTATCGCCCACGCACGGCCCCGGCGGAGGCACCTTGAGCCGGGGCGAAGGGAAGCCGGCCGACGCGCTGCCCGGCCAGACATGACCACCATCGACGGCTCCACCATGACCACCCCGCCCCCGCGGCTCCGCGACCGCGTCCTGCGGGCGGGGGCCTGGACCGTGGTGGGCCACGCCTCCGGCCAGGTGCTCCGCTTCGGGAGCAACCTGCTGATGACCCGCCTGCTGGTCCCCGAGATGTTCGGGACCATGGCGCTGGCCAACGTGCTCCTCATCGGCCTGCAGCTCGTCTCCGACCTGGGGCTGCGGCAGAACATCGTGCAGAGCCCGCGTGGGCACGAGCCGGCCTTCCTCGACACGGTCTGGACGGTGCAGATCCTCCGGGGCGTGCTCATCTCGGCGGCCACGCTCCTGCTGGCCCTGGCCCTCCACCTGCTGGGCCGGCTCGGCTGGCTGCCGGCCGGGAGCGCCTACGCCGAACCGGCCCTTCCGGCCGTCGCGGCGGTGCTCTCGCTCCAGGCCGTCATCAACGGCATGGAGTCGACCAAGTACGCCACCGCCAGCCGGCGGCTCACACTGGGCCGGCTCACCCTCCTCGAGCTGACCTGCCAGGCCGGCGGCATCGCCTTCATGGTCGCGTGGGTGCTGGTGCAGCGGTCGATCTGGGCCCTGGTGGCCGGGGCCCTGGTCACCAGCCTGCTGCGGGTGGCGCTGGGGTTCGCGCTGCTGCCGGGGGAGTGGAACCGGCTGCACTGGGAGAAGCAGGCCTTCCAGGAGATCCTCAAGTTCGGGAAGTGGATCTTCGCCACCTCGATCCTCGGCTTCCTGGCCGCCAACGGAGACCGGCTGGTGCTGGGCGGGCTGGTCGACTCCAGGACGCTGGGGATGTACTCGATCGGCCTCTTCATGGTGGGCGCGGTCAAGGAGACCCTCGGCAAGCTGCTCGCCAACGTGGCCTTCCCGGCGCTCAGCGAGGTGGCCCGCGATCGCCCCGCCTCGCTGCGCGAGGTCTACTACCGGTTCCGGCTTCCCCTCGACGTGGTCAGCGGGCTGGCCGCCGGCCTGCTCTTCTTGGCCGGGCACCTGCTGGTCCGGGTGCTCTACGACGCCCGCTACGCCTCGGTCGGGCACATCCTGGAGATCCTCTCCATCGCCCTGGTGGAGCAGCGGTACTCGCTGGCCGGCCAGTGCTTCATGGCGCTGGGGCGGCCCAAGCTGCTGGCCCCCATCATCGGGATCCAGGCGGCCGCCCTCTACGTCCTCATGCCCCTGGCCTTCGCCCGCCACGGCTTCGAGGGGGCGCTTTGGGTGGCGGGCTGCGCCGTGCTGCTGACCATCCCCGTGACCATCACCCTGAAGGTGCGCCTGCAGCTCTTCGACCTCCGGCGCGAGCTGGCCACGCTGCCCTGGCTCGGCGCCGGGCTGGCGATCGGCCTGGCGGTGACCCAGCTGGCGGCCCTGATCGGGTGGCCCCGCTAGCTGGGCCTGGCCGGCCCGGAGACCACGACCATGACCTCGAGGAACGAGCGACCCGCCGCCAGCGTCATCCTCCCGGTGTTCAACGCCGGGAGGCACCTCGAGGCGGCCGTGGACTCGGTCCTCTCGCAGGACTTCCGCGACTTCGAGCTGCTGCTCCTCGACGACGGCAGCACCGACGGCTCCGGCGAGCGGCTGGCCGCCTTCGCGCGGCGCGACCCCCGCTGCCGGCTGCACGCCTGGCCCAACCGCGGGCTGATCGCGACGCTCAACGAGGGCGTCCGGCTGGCGAGGGCCGACATCCTCATCCGCATGGACGCCGACGACCTCTGCCGCCCCGGGCGCTTCTCCCGCCAGCTGGCCTACCTGGGGAGCCACCCGGAGTGCGTGGCGGTCGGCTCTCGCGTCATGCTCATCGACGAGGACGGCTGGCCCATCTGCGAGTTCGCCGCCGGCGAGGTCGCGCATGAGGAGATCGACGCCGCGCACCTGGCCGGCCGGGGCGGGAGCCTGCCGCACCCGTCAGCGGCCCTTCGCCGCGAGGCGGTGGTGCGGGCGGGCGGCTACCGGGCCGGGTACGTCCACGCCGAGGACGTCGACCTCTTCCTGCGGCTGGCCGAGGTGGGCCGCCTGGCGAACCTGACCGAGGTGCTGCTCGACTACCGGCAGCACGCCAGCGGCGTCGGCTACCGCCACGCGCGCCAGCAGCAGGAGTCGGCGCGGCGTGCCGTCGAGGACGCCTGCGCCCGGCGCGGGGTGGCGCCGCCCCTTCCGGCTGCGTCGGCGGCCCCGGCGGCGCCGTC
>JANYBC010000146.1 GCA_025360965.1 Anaeromyxobacter sp.
TGGCGGTGCGCGGCGGCAGCGTGGGAGGTCGCGGGGCTGCCGAGGGGGTGACCGGCGGCGGGGGAGTGGGTGGGGGCTGCGGCTCCTCCATCGAGAGGTCGAGCGGTGGCAGCGCAGCGAGCTCAGAAGAGCTCTCGGCCAGGGTGACCGGTGTCGGCGGGACCCCGTCGGGCGGCTCCAGCTCGAAGAGGGCGTCGAGCCCGGCCGCCGCCTCCTCGGCGGCCGGTGCGGGCGGAGGCGGAGCCGGGAGATCGGCGCGGGGCCGCCCCAGGCCTCGCAGCTGACGGGCCCGCGCCAGCAGCGCCTCGGCGGCCGCCTTGCGGGCCAGCCCGGGATCGTTCGGCCCGGCACGCCGCTCCATCGAGTCCGGCAGCTCCGGCGCCGCCACGCGCCGCTCGAACGGTGCGGCGGTCGGGAGGTTGGCGAGGAAGGCCTTGACCTGCTCGGCCAGCGCCGCCGGATCGACCGGGCGCGGCAGCTGCACCGCCCGCTCGGGCGCGCCCGGGGCCTCGCCGAGCACGATGAGCGGGATGCCGCGCGTGGCCTCCTCGTCGTCGAGCCGGCGGATCGCCTCGACCGCCTCGCCGCCCTGGCAGGTGGCGCCGAGGATCAGCAGGTCGGGGCGGGCCTGGCCGACGGCCGCCAGGGCGTCGGGGCCGTTGGTGGCGAGGAGCGGCGCCAGGCCAGAGCGCGACAGCACCCGCTTGACGGCGGAGATCTCGGAGATGTCGTCGTCGACGAGGAGGAGGCGAGCCACGCGCCGACGATGATGGATCGGCCCCGGAGGGGGGGCAAGCTCACGTCCCTGGGGAAGCGGGCCGGGGCCCACGGTCCGGGTGCCGGCGCCGATATCGGCCAGCGGCCAGGACCGGCCTCACATCATCGAGTAGGGGTCCATGTCGAAGCGGATGCTGGCGCCGCCCGGCGGGCGCAGCGCGACCTGGGCCAGGGCCCGGTGGATCTTCATGAGCGGCGGGTGGCCAGGGGCGCGGAAGAGCAGGTGCCAGCGGCTCTTCCCGCGGATGCGCTCGATGGCGGCCGGGGCCGGGCCGATCAGCGCGGTCCCCGGCCCCAGGGCCGGGCGGGCCGCCTCGGCCAGCGCCTCGGCGGTGGTGCGTGCCCCGCCCTCCGACCCCTCGACGCGGACCGCCATGAGCCGCGCGAAGGGCGGGTAGGAGAGCGCCTGGCGGCGCGCCAGCTCCTCCTCGGCGAAGCCGAGGTAGTCGTGCAGCACCGAGCGGGCCACCGCTGGCGTGGCCGGGTTGTAGGTCTGGATCAGCACGCGCCCGGCGTCGGCGCCGCGCCCGGCCCGGCCGGCCACCTGCGTCAGGAGCTGGAAGGTCCGCTCGGCGGCCCGGAAGTCGGGGAGCGAGAGCGAGGTGTCGGCCAGCACCACGCCGACCAGCGTCACGCCGGGGAAGTCGTGCCCCTTGGTGACCATCTGCGTCCCAACCAGCACATCGAGCTCGCGCCGCGCGAAGCGGGCCAGCACCGCGGCGGTGTCGCCGGCGCCGCTGACCGCATCGCGATCGAGCCGGCCGACCCGGGCGGTGGGGAGCAACCGCCGGGTCGCCTCCTCGACCTGCTCGGTGCCAAAGCCGAGGCCGAAGCGGACTCCGTCGCAGGCGCCGCAGCGCCCCCCGAAGGGCTCGCTGCGGCCGCAGTAGTGGCAGAGCAGCAGGCCGCGCCGGGCGTGGTGGGTGAGGGCCACCGAGCAGTCGGGGCAGCGGGCCTCGGCGCCGCAGCTTTCGCAGAGCACCAGGGTCTGGTAGCCGCGCCGGTTGAGGAAGAGGATCGACTGCTGGCCGGCTGCCAGGGTCTCGCCGAGCGCCTGCTGCAGCTCGGCGGAGAGCAGGGTGGGCGGCTCGCCGCGGCGGGCCCGGGGCCGGCCGGTGAGATCGACCAGCTCGACCCTCGGCATGGGGCGATCGTCGACCCGCACCGGCAGGGAGAGCAGCCGGTAGCGGCCGCGACGGGCGTTCTCCAGGGTCTCCAGGGACGGGGTGGCCGAGCCGAGCAGCACCACAGCGTCCTCGAGCCTGCCGCGCACCACCGCGAGATCGCGGGCGTGATAGGGCGGGCCGTCCTCCTGCTTGAAGCTCGGCTCGTGCTCCTCGTCGACGACGATGACGGCCAGCTCCTCGACCGGCGCGAAGATGGCGCTGCGCACCCCCACGCAGATGCGCGCCTCGCCGCGCCGCAAACGCAGCCACTCGGCGTGGCGCTCGGCGTCGGAGAGGCCGGAGTGGAGCAGCGCCACCTCGTCGCCGAAGCGGGCGCGGAAGCGGCCGGAGAGCTGCGGCGTCAGCGCGATCTCCGGGACCAGCACCAGCGCCCCCTTGCCGGCGGCGCGGGCCGCGGCGATGGCCCGCAGGTAGACCTCCGTCTTCCCCGAGCCGGTGACGCCGTGGAGCAGGAAGGTGGAGAAGCTCCCGAAGGCGCCGGTCACCGTGGCGAGCGCCGAGGCCTGGTCGGCGGTCAGCGTGACGGTGCGGTCCACGGCCGGGAGGACGCCGCGCCCGGTCACCGGGCTCTCGGAGTCGATCAGGGCCAGGCCGCGCTTCACGAGCTGGCCGAGCGCCGCGCGCCCGGCCGGGAAGGCGGCCTTCAGCTCCTCGACGGTGATGCGGCCGCGGGCCAGCAGGTAGTCGAGCACCGCCCGCTGGGCCCTGGCGCGCCCCAGCGACGGCAGCGCCTCGGCGGCCCCCGGCGCCGGTGCGGCGAACTCGACGCGGCGGCGATCCGGCCCGGCGGCGCCGCCGCGGGTGTTGAGGCCGGGGGGGAGGGCGGCGCGCAGCAGCTCGCCGGGCGGGACCAGGTAGTAGGACTCGGCCCAGCGGAGCAGCTCGACCAGCTTCGGCGTGAAGGGCGGGAAGGCGTCGAGCACGGCGGCCACGTCCCGCAGCTCGAAGCCGGGCGGGGGCGCGGTGGGGAAGCCGACCACGTAGCCGGTGGCGCGGGGGCTGCGGCCGAAGGGGACCGCCACGCGCTGGCCGAGCGACACCTCGCCGGCCAGCGACGCCGGCACACGGTAGGTGAAGGTGCCGCGCACGGCGGCAGCGACGGCGACCTCGACGAGCACCGGCCTACTCTAGCAGCCGCGTCTCACGGCGAGCGGGCGTCGCCCTGGAAGAGCGCCTCGGCCAGC
>JANYBC010000163.1 GCA_025360965.1 Anaeromyxobacter sp.
TACGACACCGCCGTCAGCTGGAACGCGCAGGCCGAGCGGGTCGAGGCGACCGAGCGGCTGCTCTACGAGGACCTGGTGCTGGAGGAGGTGCGGGCCACCCGGCCGGACGCCGCGCTGGTGGCCGCCAAGCTGGCCGAGGAGGCGCTGTCGCGCGGGGCTCGCGCCTTCGCGCCCGAGGGGGCGCTCGACCAGCTCATGGTCCGGCTGGCGCTGGTGGCCCGCTTCGCCCCCGGCCTCGGCGCCATCCCTCCCGACGAGGCGGCCCTGGGCGCGGCGCTGACCGCCAGCTGCCAGGGGCACAGGAGCTTCGCCGAGCTTCGTGAGGCCGACCTGCCCGGCGCCCTGCTCGACCAGCAGCCGGGGCCGGTGCGAGCGGCGCTGGACCGGCTGGCGCCGGAGCGGGTGGTCCTGCCCGGCGGCCGTGGCGTCGCCGTCCATTACGAGGCCGACAAGCCGCCCTGGATCGAGAGCCGGCTGCAGGACTTCTTCTCCATGGTGAAGGGGCCGGCCGTGGCGGGCGGCGCCCTCCCGCTCACGCTCCACCTGCTGGCGCCCAACCTGCGCGCGGTGCAGGTCACCAGCGACCTCCCGGGCTTCTGGGATCGCCACTACCCGGCCCTGCGGCGCGAGCTCGGCCGCCGCTACCCGCGCCACTCCTGGCCTTCAGACCCGCGCACCGCACCGCCTCCGCCGCCGGTGCCGCCCCGTCACAGGCGCTGAGTGGCCGCCGCGCCGGCCTGGCCGGATGCAGCCGACGTTTTTCCGATCACCTTCGTTGACTCCGTTTCGGCCGCCGCGTAGACAGGCCTCCACGCTCGATCGACGCGAGCGCGGCACGCCGAGCGGCGGCCACCGACCGAGGTCACGCATGCCCGAGACGGCAGCCCAGGGAGAGTCCGCCGCCGACCCGCGCTTCCGCTTCCTCTCCTCGATCATCGGCCGCCCGGTGCGTGGCCCGGACGGCGCGCGGCTCGGCAAGCTGACCGATCTGGTGGTCGCCACCGGCGAGCCCTACCCGCTGGTCGAAAGCCTGGTCCTCAAGGGGCGCGAGGGGCGCCGCAGCTACCCCTGGAGCTCGGTCGAGCGCTTCGGGAACGGTGGCCTGACGCTCAAGGCCGACGCGGTCGCCTCCACCCCGCCCGACCAGCCGCTCTCCGACCGGATCCCGCTGGTCGAGGAGATCCTCGACAAGCAGATCGTCGACGTCCACGACGCCAAGCTGGTCCGCGTCAACGACCTCCACTTCATCGAGCTCAAGGGGCAGCTCCGCATCGCCCACGTCGACGTCGGCCTGCGCGGCCTGGTCCGGCGCATGGGCTGGGAGCCGCTCGTCGATCGGGCCATCGGCCTGCTCCGCCCGAAGGCCGGCTACCTCAAAGCCGACCAGCTGGTCTCCTGGAAGCTGGTCCAGCCCCTCGACCAGTCGGCCGGCAAGGTCCGGCTCGAGGTGGCGCAGCGGCTGCTGGCGACGCTCCACCCGGCCGACCTCGCCGAGATCATGGAGGACCTCGACCGGGACCAGCGCACCGTGCTGCTGGAGCGGCTCGACGTCGAGACCGCCGCCGAGGCGCTCGAGGAGATCGAGCCGGAGATGACGGCGCAGCTGCTCGAGGACGTGGCCCCGGAGCGGGCCGCCGACATCCTCGAGGAGATGGCTCCCGACGAGGCCGCCGACGTCCTCTCCGAGCTGCCCGGCGAGACCCGCGATGAGGTGCTGGCCGCCATGGAGAAGCCGGAGGCCCGCGAAGTCGAGGCGCTCCTCGCCTATCCACATGACCAGGCCGGCGGCCTGATGACCACCGACCGGCTCCAGCTCACGGCCGAGCAGACCGTGGCCGAAGCCATCGCCGAGCTACGCCGCCGCGATGAGGAGATCCCGTTCCTCTACGAGTTCTTCGTGGTCGACGCCAAGGGGCGGCTGCTGGGGAACTGCACGCTGCGCGACCTGGTGCTCAACGACCCGTCGACCCGCCTCGGGGCCATCATGCGCGAGCCACCGGCCACCATGCTGGTGGACGACCGCCTCGAGGACGTGGCAACCGCCGCCGCCAAGTACAACATGCTCTCCGTGCCGGTGGTCGCCCCGGACGGCATGCTGCTGGGCATCGTCACCGTGGACGACATCCTGGCCGAGGTGCTCGATGCCCGCTGAGCAGCAGGCGCCACCGGTCCCCACCCAGCGGGCCGGCCTCTGGCGCAGCTTCATGATCTTCCTGGCCGTGGTCGGCCCGGGGATCATCACCGCCAACGTCGACAACGACGCCGGTGGCATCACCACCTACTCCCTGGCCGGCGCCCAGTACGGCGAGAAGCTGCTCTGGACGTTGATCCCCATCACCATCGCCCTGGTGGTGGTGCAGGAGATGAGCGCCCGCATGGGCGTGGTCACCGGCAAGGGACTGGCCGACCTGATCCGCGAGAACTACGGCGTCAAGGTCACCTTCTGGATCATGATGGCCCTGCTGGTGGCCGACGTCGGCAACACCGTCGCCGAGTTCTCCGGCGCCGCCGCCAGCCTCCAGATCTTCGGCATCCCCCCCTGGCTCTCGGTGCCGGTGGTGGCCGTGGCCGTCTGGCTGCTGGTGCTCAAGGGCACCTACAAGTCGGTAGAGAAGGTCTTCCTGGTCGCCTGCCTGGTCTACATCGCCTACCCGATCAGCTCCTTCATGGCCAACCCCGACTGGCCGGTGGTCCTCAGGGCCACCGTCACGCCCACCTTCGAGTGGAACGGGACCTACATCGCCATGCTGGTCGGGGTGGTCGGCACCACCATCGCCCCCTGGATGCAGTTCTACCTGCAGTCGGCGGTGGTCGAGAAGGGGATCAAGCCGGAGCACTACGCCCACTCCCGCCTCGACGTCATCGTCGGCTGCATCATCACCGACGTGGTCGCCTTCTTCATCATCGTGGCCTGCGCCGCCACCCTCTTCAAGGCCGGCATCAAGGTCGAGACCGCCGACCAGGCCGCCATGGCGTTGGCCCCGCTGGCCGGGAAGTACGCCTCCTGGCTCTTCGCCTTCGGCCTCTTCAACGCCTCCTTCTTCGCCGCCACGATCCTGCCGCTGGCCACCGCCTATTACGTCTGCGAGGCCTTTGGCTGGGAGTCGGGCATCGACAAGAAGTGGGAGGAGGCGCGGCAGTTCTACTGGCTCTACACCGGCATCGTCTTCGTCGGCGCCGCGGTGGTGCTCATCCCCAACCTGCCGCTGCTCCAGATCATGCTGATCTCGCAGATCCTCAACGGCATGCTGCTCCCCTTCATCCTCATCTTCATGCTCCTCCTCATCAACAAGGAGAAGCTGATGGGTGCCTACCGGAACGGGCCGATCTTCAACGGCATCGCCTGGCTGACCACCGTCATCATGATCGTCCTGACCGTCTGGCTGGTGGTGATGGGGGTCCGAGACCTGGTGGCCTGAGCAGGCGTCGCGGCCCCGACGCTACACCTCCAGCAGC
Source organism: Anaeromyxobacter sp. (assembly GCA_025360965.1). GTDB lineage: Bacteria > Myxococcota > Myxococcia > Myxococcales > Anaeromyxobacteraceae > JADKCZ01. The sequence goes on from JANYBC010000163.1 coordinate 3,457, forward strand.
AGCCGCTCCGGATCCTCCAGGCACTCCTTGACCCGCACCAGGAAGCCGACCGCCTCGCGGCCGTCGATGAGCCGGTGGTCGTAGGAGAGCGCCGTGTACATCATGGGGCGCACCGCCACCTGGTCGCCGTCAGTGGCGACCGGGCGCTTCTGGATCTTGTGGAGGCCGAGCACCCCGGACTGCGGCGTGTTGAGGATGGGCGTGGAGAGCAGCGAGCCGTAGACCCCGCCGTTGGAGATCGTGAAGGTGCCGCCCGAGAGGTCGTCCATGGTGATGCGGTTCTCCCTGGCCTTCTTCGCCAGCTCGCCGATGGCCTTCTCCACCTCGGCGAAGCTGAGCCGGTCGGCGTCGCGCACCACCGGCACCACCAGCCCCTTGCCGCCGCCCACCGCGACGCCGATGTCGTAGTGGTCCTTGTAGAGGATGGCGTCGCCGCGCACCTCGGCGTTGACCGAGGGGAAGGCGCGCAGGCCGTCGATGGAGGCCTTGACGAAGAAGGACATGAAGCCGAGCTTGACGCCGTGCTTCTCGAGGAAGGCCGGCCCGAGCCGGTCCTTGAGCGCCAGCACCTTCGAGAGGTCGACCTCGTTGAAGGTGGTGAGGATGGCGGCGCTGTTCTGGGCCTCGAGCAGCCGCCGCGCCACGGTGCGGCGCAGGGGCGTCATGGGGACCAGCCGCTCGCGAACACCGGCCGCTGCGGCCGCCGCGGCCGGGGGTGCAGCCAGCGCCCGCTCCACGTCCTCCCGCCGGATGGAGGCGCCGCCCGCCACGGCCCCGGCGTCGAGCCCGTGCTCGGCCATGAGCCGGCGGACCGAGGGCGGGGCCCGGACCGGACCGCTCGCGGGGGCAGGCGCCGGCGGGGCGGGTGGAGCCGGAGGATTCGCCGGAGCGGGGCTCGCGGGTGGCGTGGCCGGTGCCGCCGCCCTCGCCGGAGCCGCCGCCGGAGCTGCGACCGAAGCCGGAGCTGGCCTCGGGGCCTGCGCCGGTGCACCGGCGGCCGCCCCCTCCTCGATCTCGCCGATCACCTCGCCCACGGCCACCGTCTCGCCGGTCTGGCGCAGGATCCTGCGCAGCACGCCCGAGCCCGGCGCCGGCACCGCCAGCGTCGCCTTCTCGCTCTCCACCTCGACCAGCGGCTCGTCCACGCTGACCGCCTCCCCCTCGCCCTTGAGCCAGGGCCCGATGGTGGCCTGCGTCACCGACTCTCCGAGCGGCGGCACCTTGAGCTGGATGGTCATGGCTTCCCTCCCGATCTGTTCGCCGCGGCGCGAGGCGGCCCGGCCGGCGTGCCCAGCGTTTCGCGAATGAGCTGATCCTGCTCCAGGTCGTGGCGGGTGTGCGAGCCGACCGCCGGGCTGGCCGACGGCGGCCGCGCCACCACCGAGAGCAGGCGGCCCGGCAGGAGCAGGGCGCCGAGGCGCCGCTCCATGTAGTCGGCCGCGCCCATGTTGGCTGGCTCCTCCTGCGCCCAGACCACGTCCCTGGCCCGGGCGTAACGCGCCAGCTCGGCCTCGAGCCGCGCGGTCGGCAGCGGGTAGTACTCCTCGACGCGGAGCAGGGCCACGTGGCCGAGCTTGCCCTCGTCGCGGGCGGCCGCCAGATCGTAGTAGAGCTTGCCGGCGCAGCAGACCACCCGCTCCACGCCGGCCGGTTCCGGCGCGGCCGGGTCGGAGAGCAGCGGCTCGAAGATCCCGCCGCTCAGAGCTGAGATGGGCGAGACCGCCGCCGGGTGGCGCAGCAGGCTCTTGGGCGACATCACCACCAGCGGCTTGCGGACCGGCGAGGTGAGCTGCCGGCGCAGGGCGTGGAAGAGCTGGGCCGGCGTGGTCAGGTTGACGACCCGCCAGTTGCCGTTGACCGAGAGCCGCAGGAAGCGCTCCAGGCGGGCCGAGGAGTGCTCCGGCCCCTGCCCCTCCATGCCGTGCGGCAAGAGCAGCACCAGCCCGGAGAGCCGGTTCCACTTCTCCTCGCCGGGGGCGAGGAACTGGTCGAGGATCACCTGGGCGCAGTTGACGAAGTCGCCGAACTGCGCCTCCCAGATGCAAAGGGCGTCGGGCATCTCCAGGCTGTAGCCGTACTCGTACCCGAGCGCGGCCGCCTCGGAGAGCAGGCTGTCGCGCACCTCGAAGGTGCCCTGCCCCTCGCGCAGGTGCTGGAGCGGCGAGTAGAAGGCGCCCGACTCGCGATCGGCCAGCACCGCGTGGCGGTGGCTGAAGGTGCCGCGCCGAACGTCCTGCCCAACCAGCCGGATGCGCCGCCCCTCCCAGCAGAGCGTGCCGAAGGCCAGCGCCTCTCCGAAGCCCCAGTCGACCGGCCGCGTCCCGCGCGCCATCTCGGCCCGCGCCTCGAGGAGCTTCTTCACCTTGGGGTGGACGGTGAACTTGGCGGGCACCTCGGTGAGGGCGGCCCCGACCCGCGCCAGTTGCTCCGCGGCCACCGCGGTGATCGGCTGCTCCACCGGGATGGGTCCGCCCTGGAACCCCTTCCAGAAGCCGCTGGTCGGCTGGGCGCCGACCCGGACCGCCAGCCGGGCCGACTCCTGGTAGGCCTCGTCGAGCAACGCCCGGTAGCCGCGGGTCATGGCCTCGACCTGCTCGCGGGTGATGGCCCCCTCGGCCACCAGTTGCTCGGCGAGCCTGGCCCGCAGCGTGGGGCGGCGGGCGATGGCCTGGTACATCACCGGCTGGGTGAAGGCCGGCTCGTCCCCCTCGTTGTGGCCGTGGCGCCGGTAGGCCCAGAGGTCGATCACCACGTCCTTGTGGAAGCGCTGGCGGAAGTCGACGGCCAGCAGCACCGCCTGCGCCACCGCCTCGAGGTCCTCGCCGTTGACGTGGAGGATCGGCACCTGGAGCATGCGGGCCATGCCGGTGGCGTAGGTGGTGGAGCGGGCGTCATGCGGCGCGGTCGTGAAGCCGACCTGGTTGTTGACGATGACGTGGATGGTGCCGCCCACGTGGTAGGCGTCCAGCTCCGACATCTGCAGCGCCTCGGCCACGATCCCCTGCCCGGCGAAGGCGGCGTCGCCGTGGATCAGCACCGGCACGGTCCGCCCCCGCTCGCCGTCCATGAACCGATCCTGCTTGGCCCGGACCCGCCCCTGCACCACGGTGTTGACCCACTCGAGGTGGCTCGGGTTGAAGGAGAGCGAGAGGTGGACCAGGACGCCGTCCGGGGTCTCGCGGTCGGCCGAGTGGCCGAGGTGGTACTTCACGTCGCCGCCCGAGGCGTTGACGATGGCGGTGTCGCGGAACTCGGCGCAGATCTCGGCCACCGGCTTGCCCACCACGTTGGCGAGCACGTTGAGCCGGCCGCGGTGGGCCATGCCGAAGAGCAGGTTGCGCACGCCGTGGCCGATGGAGCGGTCGACCAGCAGCTCCAGCAGCGGCAGCAGCCCCTCGGCCCCCTCCAGCGAGAAGCGCTTGGCGCCGAGGAATCGGGCGCCGAGGAACTGCTCCAGCCCCTCGGCGCGCACCACCTGGTGGAGCAGCCGGCGCTTCACCTCGGGAGTGAGCGTGAGCCGGTTGGCGGTCCGCTCCATCTTCTCCTCGAGCCAGCCGCGCAGGTCCCGGTCCTGGAGGTGCTGCAGCTCGACGCCGATCGAGCGGCAGTAGGTCTCCTCGAGCCGGGCCACGTGCTCGCGGAACGGCCGGGACTGCCCGTCGCCGCCGAGGACCGGGCGCTCCAGGTCGGCCGGGCCGAGCTCGAACTGGCCGAGTTCGATGGGGCCGGCGGGAGGGAGCAGCTCGAGCGGATCGAGCCGGGCCCGGAGGTGACCCTGCTCCCGGTAATGCCGGGTCAGGGCCGCGACGCGAAGCCGGAAGGCGTCCTGGTCGGGCGCGGCGGGTGACCCTCCCCGTCGAGGCGAGAAGGCCGCCGGGGCCGGCGCAGTCCCGGGCGCGGGCGGCTGGGCCGCGAACCAGTCGCGCCACGTCTCCGGCACGCCGTTGGGATCCTCGAGCCACCCGTAGTAAAGCTCCTCGACGAAGGCGAGGTTGGCGGGGCTGAGCGGCTCGGGCGGAGGAGGACGCGGTGACATCTGTGGGGAACGATAGTGGCAGTCTGCCCGCCTGGCTCTCACCCGGAGCGCGGGCCCCTTTACGGTACGTCGATATCGACGATCGGACCAACGCGGCCGCCGCCATGGCCCTGGTCCGCGGCGGCGCGGCCTTGATCTATCGCGGCGACTACCGGAACGCCCGTCAATTGCTGGCGGCCATGGGGCGCCGGCTGGCCGGTCGGGCCGACCGCCTCGGCGGCACGAGGAGCCTGCGCGACCTCTTCCTGGAGGAGCGGCGCAAGCACCGGCTGGAGCACGAGACCCTCTCCCGGCTCGCCGTGCTGATCGAGGCCGGCCCGTCGGGGCCGCGCGTGGCGCTGGCCAAGGCTCCGGAGGTGGCCGAGGCCCTCACCGAGGCGCTCGGGACCAACTTCCAGCTGCCAGGGGCGCTGCCGCTGCGCGACCTGCTCGGCATGGTCGGTGCCCACGAGTGGCGCAGCAAGGGGGTGGAGGTGCTGCCGCTCGGAGCCCACCTGCGCACCCGCTGGGGCGTCTTCGCGCCGGTGCGGGGCGAGCACGTCGAGCTGGTCGCCGAGGCCGTGAAGCGCTGGCCGGTGGCCGGGAAGCGGGCGCTCGACGTCGGGACCGGCACCGGCGTGCTCGGGCTGCTGCTGGCGAGGGCCGGCGCCCTGGTCACCGCCACCGACATCTCACCCGACGCCGTCGCCTGCGCCCGGGAGAACGCCCAGCGGCTGGCGGTCGCCGACCGGATGGAGGTGGTCGAGGCCGACCTCTTCGGGGAAGGCCGGTTCGAGCTGGTGGTCTGCAACCCGCCCTGGCTGCCGCACGAGGCGGTGACCGCGCTCGACCGGGCCGTCTACGACCCGGGCGGCCGCTTCCTGGCCCGCTTCCTGGACGGACTGGCGGCCCACCTGGCGCCAGGCGGCGAGGGGTGGCTGATCCTCTCGGACCTGGCCGAGCGGCTCGGCCTGCGCGGCGAGGACGAGCTGGAGCGCCAGCTCGAGGCGGCCGGTCTCACGGTGGCCGGCGGCATCGAGGCGGCTCCACGCCACCCGCGCAGCCGCGACGCGGCCGACCCGCTTCACGAGGCCCGCTCCAAGGAGGTCACGGCGCTGCGCCGGTTGGTGGTTCGGTCGAGGTGAGCCCGCCCCCGGGCGGGCTTCGGTCGACCCGGTCGGGACCGACCTCTCCGCTGCGTGAATCTTCACTTGGGGTTGCCGGCGGGCGCCGGCTGGCCATATGAGCAGGCACCACCCGCTCTCCGGAGGTCTCCATGTCGTTCCTCGCGCAGCTCTGGTTGCCGATCGTGGTCTCGGCCGTGCTGGTCTTCGTGCTCTCGGCCGTGACCCACATGATGGTCCCGTTCCGGCTGAGCGAGTGGGGCCACCTCAAGACCCAGGACGCCATCCAGTCGTCGCTGCGCGGCGCCGCGCCCGGGCTCTACGTCTTCCCGGCGCCGGTCGACGTGAAGGAGCGCGGTAAGCCGGAGGCGATGCAGAAGCTGGCCGAGGGGCCGAGCGGCTGGCTGACGCTGGTCCACCCCGGCCCCATGAGCTGGGGGCGCAACCTCGGCCTCTCCCTCGGCATGAACCTCTTCGTCTCCTTCTCGGTCGCCTACGTCGCCACCCTCACCCTCGGCGCGGCCCCGCTCCAGATGTTCCCGCACGAGCGGGTCGTCTTCCGGGTGGTCTCCACCATCGGCTTCCTCGCCTACGCGGTCGGGCCGATTTACGACGCCGTCTGGTTCTGGAAGCCCTGGAAGTCGCTCGCCATGACGGCCGTCGACTCGCTCGCCTACGGGCTGGTGATGGGCGTGACCTTCAGCATGCTCTGGCCCAGATAGCGGCGTCGCCGGCTTCTGGTGGCCCCGACGCAAGACATCTCTCGCTGGGATGAAATTGAGAAGTTCCGAGCAGCGCGTCCGCCGCGGGGCAACCCGCGGCGTTCGCCGTTTCTGGTCACCGAGCGGGGCGGCCACGAACGGGTCGCCGTCGTGCGGCGGCATCAGCAACCAGGTGACCGAGGCCTGCAGCACCAGGCCTGGATCGAACGGGTGGCGGCCGTCGAGGTCCTGCAGCAAGGTCCGCCCTCACGAAACTAGCGTCCCTCTTGGGTTCCATGCGTGTCGGTGAGCCCTGGAATGTCAGACCCCTGTGAGACGCTGCGTGAATGAACCACGCGCACCCGACCCCATCCTCGGCCTCGGCTCCGTCGCACGGAGCGGCCTCCCCCTCTCTCGAACTCTGTGATGCCCGCCGGGCCCGCGACGGCCTGGCTACCCTGCTCCGCGCCGAGCAGTTCGCCATGGCCGACTTCCTCATCGCGCTGGCCCACTTCGACCAGCGCCGCGGCTGGGCGCCGCTCGGGTACTCGAGCCTCTTCGCCTTCCTCCATTTCGATCTCAAGCTCCCCAACCCGAGCGCCTACTGGCGCAAGAGCGCCGCCGAGGCGCTCCACCGCTTCCCCGACCTGATCGAGCCCCTCCGCGACGGCCGGCTCTGCTGCTCCAGCACGGCCGAGCTGGCCAAGGTCCTGACCGAGGAGAACAAGGCGACGGTGCTGCCCCGCTTCTTCGGCCTCTCCTCGCGCGAGGCTCAGGAGGTGGTCGCCGAGCTTCAGCCGCGCCATGCTCCGGCGACCAGAGCGGTCGTCACCAAGGTGACCAGCCGGCCGGCGGCACGGGCGACCGTGCTCGAACAGCCCGGACTGCCGACGCTCTGCCTGGCGCCCGCGCTTGCGCCGATGCCGGCCGCTTCGCCCGAGCAGTCGCGCGCGCACTCACCCGACCCGGCGCAGGACCCACACGTGGTCCCTCCTTCGCAACTTCGGACGCCCGAAGTGGATTTTGGGGGAGTCGTCCGGGCCGCTCCGAGACCTGACGAGATCGAGCCGCTCTCGGGCGAGCGGAGGCGCCTCCACGTCAACGTCAGCAAGGCGTTCGTGAAGAAGCTCCAATCGGCCAGGTCAGGCCTCTCGCACGCCATCCCCGGCGCGACCCTGGAGCAGGTGCTCGAGGCGGCGCTCGACCTGCTGCTGGAGAAGCAGGCGAAGGCGCGGGGGCAGGTGACGAAGCCGCGGGCGGTTCTGGCGACTGTGACTGCGACCGCGACCCCGGCACCCGGCCCGACGGCGATCCAGGCCCCGACCGCGATACCGACGGAGCCGCCACCTCACCGACGTGAAGGCCCCCGCGAAGCCATCCCGGCCGCGGTGAAGCGCGCCGTATGGGAGCGGGATGGCGAACACTGCACCTGGCCGCTCGACGGGGGTGGCTGCTGCGGCTCGAATCACCGGCTCGAGCTCGACCACGTCATCCCCTGTGCCGAGTGGGGACCTTCCACGGTGGCGAATCTTCGAGTCGTTTGCCACCACCACAACACCTTCGCGGCGCGCCATTCCTATGGTGCGCGATGGGTGGCGAGGTACGCCGCCAGGCGAGCCGGCGATGGCGCCAGTTGAAGTATTACGTCGCCGACTCCCCCGGAACTGGCGCTTCCTGGAAGATGGAGCGAGCCACTCGCCACCCTTCCGGCGTCCGACGGAGAACCCGCATGACGTGATACGCGGAGCGATTCACTTGACCAGTGGTCCGGCTACGCTCGCGGCCGGTGATGACTCCCCACTCCACGGCGTGGTCACCAAGCAGGAGTGTCTCCTCGAACCGCTCCTCGTATTCAAGGACCTCGATGTCCACCGAAGCAAGCTTCATGACGTCCAGGCTGCTTCGGATGGCTGCCCTTCCCCGCGTGGGCGCCTGACCAGGTGCGATGGCCACGGCGTCCTCGGTCCAGAGTGCAGCAAGAGTCTCGACGTCCCAGGCCTTGCTGGCCACCTCGTCTCGCCTCCGCAGCGCCTCGATGGCGGCAAGGTCCTCGTCCCGCTTGCTCATGGCTCATTCTACTCCGGACCTTCCGGCAGCTTACGATGCACCGGCCTATGGCCCCTGCAGCCCCTCCAGCTCCGGCGTGGTGGCGCGCAGCTTCCCCTTCGCCAGATACCAGCGCAGCGTGTCGCGCACCGACTCGTCGAAGGGACGGATGGTGTAGCCGAGCTCGCGCTGCGCCTTGGCGCTGGTGACGAAGGTGTAGAGGGCGCTGGCCCGCAGCAGGTCGGGGTGGATGGCCGGCGCCGCCCCGCCGAAGCCGCTCAGCAGCCCCTTGACGCGAAGTGCGGCCGAGGCGAGCCGGTAGGGAACGCGCAGCGGCGGCTTGACGCCGGCCATGCGGCAGGTCCGCCCCACCATCGCGTCCATGGTCAGGTTGTGGCCGCCGAGGATGTAGGCCTCGCCGACCCGCCCGCGCTCCAGCGCGTCCACGTGGCCGCGCGCCACGTCGCGCACGTCGCAGAAGCTGCCACCACCTTGCACGTAGAGCGGCAGCCGCTGCTTCGCCAACGCCATCACCACCGAGGGCGAGGAGTTGTGGAGGTCGCCCGGCCCGAGCACGACGGAGGGGCGCACCACCACCAGGGGCAGGCCGCGCGCCGTCAGGTCGAGGGCGATCTCCTCCCCCATCTTCTTGGAGAGGAAGTAATCGAACCCGAGGGTCTCGGCGCTCGAGGTGGTCTCCTCGTCCATCACCCTTGGCCTGGCCGCGCCACCCAGCACCGCCGTCGAGGAGGTGAGCACCGCCCGCTTCACGCCGGCCGCCAGCGCCGCGCCGAGCACCACCTCGACGCCGCCGGCGTTGACCGCGTAGAGTTGCTTCTTCTCGCCGCTGAGATCGGCCACGCCGGCGACGTGCATCACCGCGTCGCAGCCGGCCAGCGCCGCCTCGACGCTCGGCCGATCGAGCACGTCGCCCTGCGCCACCTCGACGCGGGTGAGATCGAGGCCGGCGAGGTCGGAGGTGGGGCGGACCAGCGCCCGGACCCGGTGGCCGCGCCCCAGCAGCTCGCTGGCCACCGCCGCTCCGACCAGCCCCGTGGCTCCCGTGACCAGGACGTTCATGGTCCTCAGCTTGCTACGCTTCGACCCTCGGACGGAAGCGGCGAACGGCGGTCATCAGGTCGTCCAGCTCGAACGGCTTCTCCAGGACGGCGTCGGCCGCTGCCACGGCGCCGCCCGTGGTGCGCGCCCCGGTCATGAGCACCACCGGGAGCGCCGCGGTGGCCGGCGCGGCGCGGAGCCGCTCCAGGAACTGCGCGCCGTCCATGCCCGGCATGTGCAAGTCGACGAGGATGAGGTCGGGCCGCCGGGCGGTGAGCAGCGCCAGCCCCTCGGCGCCGTCCGAGGCCAGGTCGACGGCGAACCCCTCGGAGCGCAGGAACTCGCCGAGCGACTCCCGGATCCCAGCGTCGTCCTCGATGACGAGAATTGCCCCCGCGTCCCTCACGGCCCGGTTCTACCATCAGCCGGGGCGAAAGCGCCGCTCGATCCTGGTCCGAAGCAGCTCCAGCAGCCCGACCTCGGCCAGGCCAGCCTCGGGCGCCAGCCGCACGGTGAGGCCGCGCAGCCCGGCCAGGGGCGCCTTCGGCCCGAGCGGCCTGACCTTGGCGCCCGCCCCCTCGGCCAGGCGGAGCAGCCCCCCCTCCACCGGGGTCTGGTACGGCTCCAGGTAGAGCTCGGCGAAGCGCCTCAGCAGCGCGCCGGCCGTCAGCGCCTCCCGCTCCGCCGGCAGCAGCTGGAAGCCGAGCGCGGCGCCTCCGAGCGAGAGCGGCTGCTCCACCACCAACCCGAGCGCGAGCGAGATGGGCGCCAGCGCCTCCAGCCCCTCCGCCTCCCCATAGCGCCAGTAGCTGCGCAGCACCCGACCGCAGCGCGGGCAGACGATCCCATGCCGCTCGTCGAGGCCCCGGGTCCGCAACAGGTGGAGGCCGAGCACCGGCCTGCGGCAGGACCCGCACCGCTCCTCGGGTCCGAGCGCGCCGAGCACCAGGCGCGCCACCGCCGCCACCGCGCCATGCTCCAGCGCCAGGCGAACGCCCGCCGCCAGCCCTGTTTCCGAGAGCTGGGGCCCGGCCACCACCTCGTCGCGGCCGACCCGGGCACCGACCACCACGTGGCGCGGCGCCCGCGCCAGCGCTTCGTGGAGCGGTGGCGCCCCGGTCCACCCGGCTCGCATCGCCTCCCAGCGCGCCGCCAGCCCCGCCGCCTCCGCCACCGCCGGGGGCGGCCGGTCGCCGGCCAACTCGAGCAGGAAGGCCAGCACCGTCAGCCCGGCCTCCCACGGCGCGCGGGTGGCCGCCTCCTCCAGCCAGCGGGCCAGCGCTCGCGCCGGCGCACCGGCCCTGGAGAGATCGAGCCGGGCCGCGCTCCGCCGCACCAGCGCGCTCTCGCCCAGCGGGTCGAAGGCCCGTCGCGCCACCGCCCCGCCCTGCCCCTTCGTCAGCTCGCTCATGGCGCCACGCCGCTCCTTTCCCAGCCTGCTCGCCGCCACAGCCAGGGCGTCGAGCCGTGCCAGCGCATCGGCGCCGGCCGCCTCTGCCTCGGCGGCGAGCGCCGCGGCCTCCTCGACGAGGAAGTCGCCCCCGGCCCCAGCGCGCGCCACGGCCTCGCGCCAGAGCCGCGCCGTCTCGGTCCGGGTGAGCCGGTCCCGCTCTCGCCGCAGCGACGACGCCACCCGCGTGAGCTGCTCGTGGCGCCGCCCCAGGTGCGCCTGCCGCTCCTCGACCGTCAGCTCTCCCGGGGGCTCTCCTGCCCCGACCTTCTCGGCCATCAGCTCCAGCGAGGTCCGGTCCTGCGCGGCCCAGGCGGCGTTGACCCGGGCCATCAGGTCACCGAGCCGCCTCCGCTCCTCGTCGGTCTGGGCCAGGTCGGGATGGAGCAGCCGCGCCAGCCGCCGGTAGAGCTGCTTCAGGTCGGCGGCCAGCTGCGCGGCCGTCGGCACCTCGACCGGCTCCTCGTCGGTGCCGGCGCCAGCCGATGGCGCGGTGGCGTCGGGCTCCTCCGGCTGGTCCCAGCCGTTCCAGGCCGGGCCCCCGCCAGCGCCCCGCTTCGACGCGCCACCCGCCGCGCGGGCCGGCAGCTTCCCGGACCGCTTCACCCTCGCCGCGCCGCGCCCGGCCGCCAACCCCGCCCGCTCCTGCTCGAGCCCTTCGGTCAACCTCCTGAGGCGGCGCACCAGCCCGGAGGCGCGGGCCAGGGACGCGTCGGGTGGACCGAGCCGCCGCTCCACCTCGACGGCGAAGCGGGCCAGCTCGCCCGAGAGCGCCTCGACCTCGGCGTCGAGCGCTCCGACCTCGGCGAGCAGCGCAGCCACCGCGGCCTGCGCCTCGGCCACCGGGTCGATCGCCGGTCTCGCCGACGGCACCAGCGCCTTGCGGCTGGCGAGCCGAACCCTGCTGCTATCCATGGGCGCGCCGGTCCATTCGGAGCCGAGCATGACACGGGCGGCCACCCCCGAGGGAGCGCCGCCCGTTCCAGGAAAGCCAGCCGCCAGCGGCTAGGTCTTCTTGGTGTCGTCCTTCTTCTCGCCAGCCTTCATCTTGCAGTGCTCGCAGGTGCACTTGTCGCCGCACTTGCACTTGCCGCCCTCCTTGGTGCAGTGGCAGCCCTTGTCGTCCTTCTTGTCGGCCTGGGCGGTGACGTCCTTCTTGTGCTCGCAGTTCTTGCAGTCGTCGCAAGCCGAGGCGGGGGTGGCGAAGAGGGCGAGCGCGGCCGCGGCGCCGAGGAGGTACTTGGTCATGGTGTTGCTCCTTCGAGACGGCCGCAATCGGCCGGGGTGAGCCCGGTGTGGGGCGTGGAAACACGGAACATAACCCCCGGTTTTGATGGCTGTCAACGTGGCTGGAGCCCGCAGCAGGGGGGGCTGCGCCAGGGTCCACCGCCTGCCGATTGTGCGTTGCAGATCCAGCGGTTAGAGTGCGCGCCCGATGAACAAACTCGACCCCCCAGGGCTGCTCCTCATGCTGCGCGATCCGAACGTGGAGAGCGCCCAGATCGCCGAGGCGGCAGGCGTCCCCCGCGAAGAGGCGGGGCGCGCCGCCCGGCTGCTCCTCACCCTGGCCAGGGCCAAGGTGGAGGAGGTCGCCTCGCTCCCGGCCCCGCTCGCGGCTGCGGTGCTCCACGCCGCGGCCTCGGCCGGCCGCGTCGACCTGGTGGCCGGGTTGGCGGCCCGCGAGGAGAAGGAGCTCTCCAAGGAGGCCAAGCGCCACCTCCACCGCCTCAAGCTGCTCGGCGTCGCCATCCCGGAGGCGCCGGCCTCCGCCCCGGCGCTGACGCCACCGCCAGAGCCACCGCCGATCGCCTACGGCACGATCTACGACGGCAACGGCGAGCGGGCGGTCTGGCTGCCCCGCGCCATCCCCGGGCGCGGCCTCGAGGTGGGGCAGGGCGTCTGCTCCGACACCCGCGGCCTCGTCGAGCTGCACCTCGGGCTGGTGGGGCGCAAGGAGTGGCGCGCCTTCGTGAAGGGTCTGCTCGACCGCGGCGCCACCATGGGTGTCGCCGAGTTCGGCTGGGGCGAGGCCCACGCCCGGCTGGTGGCCGCACGGGCCCTCAACGAACGGTCCGGGCAGCGCGTGCCGGACGGCGCCGACCAGTGGCTGGGCCAGCTCGGCCCGCCGCCTGCCCTGGCCGTCCCGGCCGCGGCCCTGCCGGCGCCCGACCCCGCGCTGGAGCAGGCGGCGCTGGCCGCGTCGGCCGCGCTTTTCGACCTGCCCCTGCTGCGCAGCTGGCTGGCCGAGGAGCCCTACCTTCGCACCGTGGCCGCCCGGCTCGACGAGGTGGAGAAGTCCCCGCTGGCGCTCGACGCCGCCCAGAAGCAGCTCCGGCTGCGGGCCGTGGTGGACGAGGCCGTCGACGGCTACTTCACGCCGGAGCGCCGCGCCCGCTTGGCGGGTCGCCTGCTCGACGCGGCCACCTGGCTGCTCGGCGCAGGCCGGACCGACTCGGCCGCGCAGGCAGCGGCCGCCTCCAGGGCCCTGGCCGCCGGGGTTCCGCCGCGCCAGCTCCCCTTCGCCACCCGGCTCATCGAGAAGGCGTTCAAGGTCGGCGCCGGCCCGGTTTGACCTGAGTCCCCGGCAAGCGCTACGAGTCCCACGGCATGACCGGACACCCTCACCCCGCGCCGACCGTCGACGTCGTCATCTCCCTGCCCGGCGACCTGGTGGTGCTGGTGGCGCGCCGCTTCGATCCGCTCGGCTGGGCGCTCCCGGGCGGCTTCGTCGACGAGGGGGAGACCGTGGAGGCGGCCGCGGTCCGCGAGGTGCGCGAAGAGACCGGGCTCGAGGTGACGCTCACCGACCTGCTCTGGGTCTACTCGGATCCGCGGCGCGACGCCCGGCAGCACACCATGAGCACCGTCTTCCTCGGCCGCGCCGAGGGCCTGCCGCGAGGCGGCGACGACGCCGCCGAGGCCCGGGCCTTCGCCTGGGGGGAGCTGCCGGCGCCGCTCTGCTTCGACCACGCCGAGATCCTCGCAGACGCCCGCCGCCTGCTCCTCACCGGGACGCGCCGCCGCCCATGACCGCCCACCTCGCCCCTGCCCAGCGCTCCGCGCTGGTCGCCCTGGCCCGCGCCGCCGTCGCCCATCGGCTCGGGGCCGGCCCGGCGCCGCACCTCCCGGCCGACCCGCAGCTCCAGGCCGCGCGCGCCGCCTTCATCACCCTCGCGGTGGGCGGCCGGCAGCGAGCCGCCCTCGGCGCGCTGGCGCCGGACGGGCCGCTGGCGGCCACCGTGGCCCGCCTGGCCGGCGAGGCGGCCATCGCCGACCCCCGCCTGCCGCCCATCGCCGTCGCCGACCTGCCGGCCCTCTCCATCCGGCTCGCCCTGCTCGGCCCGCTGCGGCCGCTCGCCGAGGGCCCGCCGCGCCCCGGCCTGGATGGCGCGGCGGTGACGCGGGGCTGGCACCGCGGCCTGCTGCTGCCGTCGGCCGCCGCGGGGAAGAACTGGCCCCCTGAAGTGTTTCTCAAGCACGCGTGCCTCACCGCCGGACTGGCGGCCAGCGCGCACCTCGCGCCCGACGCCCGGGTCGAGGTCTTCGAGGTCGAGGAGTTCGGCGAGTGATCACCTTCCTGTCCATCATCGCAGCGATCCTCGCGGTCTCCGGCCTGATCGTCCTCCACGAGGCCGGCCACATGTGGGCCGCCCGCTTGCTCGGCATGCGCGTCGAGCGCTTCAGCATCGGCTTCGGCCCGGTGCTCTGGTCCGCCACCCGCGGCGGCACCGAGTACGCGGTCTCGGCGCTGCCGCTCGGCGGCTACGTCAAGATCGCCGGCATGGCGGCCAGCGAGGCGATATCGCCCGGCGACACCGGCGCCTACTGCAACATGCCGGCCTGGCGGCGGGTGCTGGTGCTGGCGGCCGGACCGGGGGCCAACTACCTGGTGGCCCTGCTGCTGGCCATCGGGCTGCTCGCCACCGTGGGGCTGCCGGCGCCGGACGGCTCGTCGCGGGTGGGTGACCTGACCCCGGGCATGCCGGGCGCCGTGGCCGGGCTTCAGGCAGGCGACCTGATCGTCACCGTGGCCGGCAAGCCGGTGAACGACTGGACCACGCTGGTCGCCGAGCTGCAGCGCCACCCGGGCGAGGAGATCCAGCTCGACGTCGAGCGAGGCGCGCCGGCCCAGCGCCAGGTGCTCCGGCTCACCCCGAAGAACGACGGCGGGGTGGGTCGGGTCGGCTTCCGGCCCTTCACGGTCACCCAGCAGCTCGGCCCGATCGAGGCGGTCCTGGAGGGGTTCACCGCCACCAACGCCCGCGCCTGGGCCAACCTGGTCGGGCTGGCGCAGGTGGTGAAGCGGGAGCAGAAGGCCGAGCTGGCCGGGCCGATCGGCATTGGCCAGGAGCTGGTGCGGGGCGCCAGGCTCGGCCTCGATCGCTTCCTCACCATCGTCTGGAACGTCTCCATCGCGCTGGCCCTGCTCAACCTGCTGCCGCTGCCGGCCCTCGACGGTGGCCGGCTGGTCTTCATCGCCATCGAGGTGGTGATCCGGCGGCGAGTCAGCGAGCGGATCGAGGGGGTCGTCCACGCCCTCGGCTTCGCGGCGCTCCTCGTCATGCTGGTCGGTGTCACCATCTTCGGGGATATCGCCCGGATGCTCGGGAAGTGACGTCACCCTCCGATCACCGCCGCTCCCGGCTGGAGGCCGGTGGTCGTGGCCGTTAGTATCCCTTCATGCCTGTGACGGTCCTCTACTTCGCCGCGGCCCGCGAGGCCGCCGGCGCCTCGCGCGAGTCGATCGACCGGCCACCTGCCAGCGTCGGCGAGCTGCGCCGGGTGCTGCTCGCCCTCCACCCGCGCCTCGGGCCGGTGCTGTCGCGGAGCCGGATCGCCGTCGACGGGGCCTTCGCCGAGGACGACGCGCCGCTCCCGGATGGCGCCGAGGTGGCCGTGCTTCCCCCGGTGGCGGGTGGCGCCCCGGCCTTCGCGGTGGTCGACCGGCCGCTCCGGCTCGACGAGGTCGTGGAGGCGGTCGCCGCTCCCGGGTTCGGCGGGCTGGTCACCTTCACCGGCCTGGTGCGGGAGAGCACCGGCGGCCGGCGGGTGGAGCGGCTCGAGTACGAGGCCTACGTCGGGATGGCGGAGCGGACCCTGGCCCGCATCGGTGAAGAGGTGGGCGCACGTCACAAGTGCAGGGTCTCGGTACTCCACAGGATCGGGGTGTTGATCCCAGGTGAGGCGGCGGTGGTCATCGCCTGTGCCGCTCCGCACAGGGCCCCGGCCTTCCTCGCCTGCGAGGAGGTCCTGGAGCGGCTGAAGAAGGAGGCCCCCATCTGGAAGCGGGAGGTCTACAGCGACGGCGCCGAGTGGGTGGGGATGGGGCCATGAGGAAGGACGAAGGGTGAAGGTGCTCATCGCCGACGACGACCGGCTGGTCCGGGCCATGCTGGGGGACCTGCTCGCCGAGCTCGGCCACCGGGTGATCTCGGCCGGCGACGGCGCCGAGGCGGTGCTGCTCTGCGATCGCGACCCCCCCGACCTCCTCATCCTCGACTTCCTCATGCCCCGCCTCTCGGGGCTCGACGCGCTCCGCGACATCCGCCTCCGCCACGCCATCCCGGCCCTGCTGCTCACCGCCATCAACCACGGGAGCCTCAAGGGCGTCGAAGGCGTCGAGCTGGTGCAGGGGACCCTGGAGAAGCCCTTCACGCGCAAGACGGTGGAGCGCGCCATCGGGAAGGCCGCCCCGGGTCGATGAAGCTCTTCCGCGTCCTCTTCCTCCTGGTGCTGTTGGCTGCCGTCGCCCCGCTGGCGATGCTGGTGCTGGTGCTCCGCGCCAACGGCGTCGACGCCCTGCGCTCGAGCCTGTCGGCCGGCGCCTCCGCCGTGCTGGTGGCCCTGCTCATCTCGCTGGTGATGGCCCGGCGCGTGACCAGGCCGCTCGACGAACTGGTCACCGGCGCCCTCGACATCGCCCGCGGCCGCTTCGGTCGGCAGGTGGCCCACGCCGGGCGCACCGAGCTCTCCGACCTCGCCTACACCTTCAACTTCATGTCGACCCAGCTCGACCAGTACAACAAGGAGAACGCCCGGCTCTACGCCGCCCTGGAGCGGGGCTACCTCGAGACCATCCGGGCGCTGGCCTCGGCCATCGACGCCAAGGACCCGTACACCCGCGGCCACTCCGATCGGGTCGCCAAGCTGGCGGTCGAGATCGGCAGGGAACTCGGGCTCGACGCGGCCACGCTCCGGGTGCTCGAGTTCGGCGGCATCCTCCACGACGTCGGCAAGATCGGCGTCCCGGAGCGGGTGCTCGGCAAGCCGGCCCGGCTCACCGCCGAGGAGTTCGACCTGGTGCGGAGCCACGCCGCCATCGGCGCCGAGATCATCGACGGCGTCGAGTTCCTGAAGAGCGCCGAGCCGGCCATCCGCCACCACCACGAGCGCTGGGACGGCGGCGGCTACCCGGATGGCCTGCGCGGCGACTCGATCCCGCTCATCGCCCGGATCGTCAACGCCGCCGACACCTGGGACGCCTGCACCTCCGAGCGCCCCTACCACAGGGCCGCCACGCACCGGGAGGGGCTCACGATCCTGGCCCAGAGCCGCGGCCTCCAGCTCGATCCCAACGTCCACGACGCCATCCTCCGGGTGCTGGTGCGCCTCGGCAAGAGCGACGACGGGGCGGTAGCGTGACCCGCCTCGCCATCCTCGATCTCGACGGGACGCTGCTCGACACGCTCGGGGACCTGGCGGCCTCGGTCAACGTGGCGCTGGCCGCCGTTGGCCTGCCGCCGCGGGACCGGGCCGAGGTCGAGCGCTTCGTCGGCGACGGGGCCCAGAACCTGCTGGCCCGCGCGGTGGCGCCCCGGCACGAGCTGCTCGAGCCGGCGCTGGCGGCCTGGTGGACCGACTACCGGGCCACCTGCCTGGCCACCACCCGTCCCTTCCCGGGCATCCCCGAGCTGCTGACCCGCTCCGGCCGCAGGCTGGCGGTCCACACCAACAAGCCGGGCGAGCTGGCCCGCCGGATCCTGGCCGGCCTCGGGCTGCTCGACCGCTTCGCCATCGTCACCGGCGGCGACGACGCGCCCCGCAAGCCGAGCCCGGCCGGCACGCTCGCCATCTTGCGCCGGCTCGGCGCCCCGGCCGCCGACACGGTCTTCATCGGCGACAGCCCGACCGACGTGCGGACGGCGCGGGCCGCCGGGGTGACGCTGGTGGGCGTGAGCTGGGGCTTCCGGCCCGAGTCCGAGCTGCGCGCCGCCGGCGCGATCCACGTCGTCGACACCGTCGCGGGGCTGGCGCCATGGCTGGCGTGAGGCGTGGCGGGGCCGCTGGCCGGAAGGGCCGCGGCGCCGGCGGGAGCCGGAAACTGGCTCGCCCCCCGGGCGCGAAATACGGTTCGACCATGCTGAAGCTGCTCAAGCTGGCGGTGCTGCTCGGCCTGGTCGCCGGCGTCCTGTTCCTGCTCCCCTTCAGCGGGAGGACCCTCTTCGCCCGCTGGCGGGCCGCCTCGGGCGCCGCCGACTTCGCCGCCCGGACCTGGGCCGAGATGCGCGGGGTCCAGCCACCGCCGGGACCCGCCGGGCCGGGTGCGCCGAAGAAGGCCAGGCCGGGCAAGGCGCCGGCCGGGGCGAGGGGAGGCGCGGATCAACCGGCCGCCGACCAGCCGCTCGATACCACCACCGATGCCGATCGCAAGGCGCTCGACCAGCTCCTCGACCAGCACCTGGCGGACAAGCCCAAGCGCTGAATCCCCGGCCCGATCCGGAGGCTTCGGGGTTGCCATCCGAGGCGGGCTCACGGTATGGACACCGCCATGTCCGAGACCAAGAAGAAGAACACCAAGAAGGCGCCCAGGGCGAAGAGCAACGGCAAGAAGACCTGCACCGTCGAGGGCTGCAAGCGCGCCTACCGTGCCAAGGGGTTCTGCTTCTTCCACCACGCCAAGTGGCGGGCCGGCGAGTTCGAGTCGCGGCCGGCCCGGTACAAGACCTGCTCGAAGCCCGACTGCAAGAAGAAGGTGGTCGGTCACGGCCTCTGCCAGGACCACTTCGACGCCTGGACCAAGAGCCGGAAGAAGAACCAGGGCAAGGCCGAGGCCGCCGCGCCGGCCGCCAGCTAAACCAATCCCGCTCGACATCGCCTCGACGCGCCCGCCCCGGTCCTCCTCGGCGGGCGCTTCGCGTTTCCGGAGCCGCTCAGCGTCGGGTCAGCCCGGCCGTCACCGTCCGCTCCAGCGAGCGGACGGCGGCCAGCAGCAGCTCCACCTCGCGCTGGGTCGGCTCGGCGCGAGTCAGCAGCCGGCGCCACTCGGCGAGGATCTGCTCGGGGTTCTGCGGGTTGAGGTAGCCGGAGGCGGCCAGCAGCACCTGCAGGCGAGCCCAGAGGGCCTCGACGGTGGCGTGGCGGGCCGGGTCGCTGGGTGGCGCACCGACGCCCCCCCCCAGCCCGGACGCCGGCTGCTCCGCGGCCGCCTCCGCCCCGCCCCCGCAGGCCAGCTCGTAGCAGAGCACGGCCACCGCCTGCGCCAGGTTCATCGAGTCGTAGTCCGGCGAGGTCGGGATGGTGCAGACGGCGTGGCAGAGCTCCAGCTCGGCGTCGGAGAGCCCGCGCTGCTCCTCGCCGAAGACCAGGGCCAGCTCGCCGGTCGGGGCCCGCCGGGCCACCTCCTCGCCGAGCTGGCGGGGGGAGAGCCTGGGGCGCCCGGGGAGCTCGCGGGAGCTGGTGCCGCAGACCCAGGTGGCTGGCCCCAGCGCGGACGCCAGGTCGGGGTGGAACTCGGCCCGGTCGAGCAGGACCGTGGCGTGGCGTGCCAGCCGGGCGGCGCGCCTGAGGACGTCGTCCTGTGCGGTCCCGTCGCCCCCTCCACGGGGGGCCCCCGCCCAGGCGGGGGGCACCACCACCGCCAGCCGGGAGAGCCCGAAGTTCATCATGACCCGGGCGGCGGCTCCGAGGTTGTCGGCGTTGGCTGGGCGGTGGAGGACGATGCGCACTTTTTCGAAGGACATGGCCGCCGCGACGTATAACATCCCGCCATGATCTCCGACGCCCAGCTCCGCGCCCAGCTCCCCCACACCCTCCGGCAGCTCGACCTGCCCAGCCTCGGCAGCCTCTACCGGGGCAAGGTCCGCGACAACTACTCGCGCGGCGACCAGATCGTCATGGTCACCAGCGACCGGGTCAGCGCCTTCGACCACGTGCTCGGCACCATCCCGTTCAAGGGGGAGGTGCTGTCGCGGCTCACCACCTTCTGGTTCGAGAAGGTCAAGGACATCGCCCCGACCCACATCCTCTCGGTCCCCGACCCGAGCGTCATGGTGGTGAAGCGGGCCTCCGCCTTCCCGGTCGAGATCGTCATCCGCGGCTACATCACCGGCTCGCTCTGGCGCGACTACCAGTCCGGCAAGGCCGGGGCCTACGGCATCGACTGGCCCGTCGGGCTGAAGAAGGATCAGCGCTTCGATCGGCCCATCATCACCCCGTCGACCAAGGCCGAGTACGGCAAGCACGACGAGCCGATCAGCGAGGCCGAGATCCTCAAGCAGAAGCTGGTGACGCCGGAGCTCTGGAGGGAGGCCTGCGACGTCGCCCAGCGCCTCTTCGCCCGCGGCCAGGAGTGGGCCGCCTCGCGCGGCCTGATCCTCGTCGACACCAAGTACGAGATGGGGCTGGCCGGCGGCAAGCTGGTGGTGATCGACGAGATCCACACCCCCGACAGCTCGCGCTACTGGCTGGCCAGGGAGTACCTGCAGCGGTTCATGGCCGGGCAGGAGCAGCAGATGCTCGACAAGGAGAACATCCGCCAGTGGCTCATCAAGGAGCACGGCTTCTCCGGCCACGGCAAGCCGCCGGCGCTGACCGACGACGTGCGGGTCATGCTGGCCAAGAAGTACATCGAGGTCTTCGAGCTGCTGACCGGCGAGACCTTCGTCTCCAGCGGCGGTGACGTGCAGGCCCGCATCGAGCAGAACCTGAAGAAGGCCGGGCTGCTGTAGGCCGCACGGCGGGAGCTGCGGCCCGGCCGGCGCCTCCCGCTACGGCCTGAAGGTACTCCCCACCGCGGGCGGGGCGTTGCTGCGCGTCACGTGGCAGGAGATGCAGACCCACCGCGCCCCGGCCACCTTCTCGCCCTTCTTCTCCGGGGCGTGGCGCAGGTCGACGTAGTGGCTGGCCGGGACCGGCGTCGGCTCGCCCTTCTTCTTCGGCCCTTCGATGGCGTGGCAGTCGACGCAGAGGTTCTGCGTCGCGGTGATGGGCAGGAAGTCGGCCACCGCGTGCGGGATCACCGGCGGCGCCTCCTTGAAGGGGCGAGGGGGCACCGGCCTGTCGCCGGGGGCGGCCTCCTCGGCCTTCCAGGCCGGCGGCGACGGGACCTCGAAGACGCTGGTCCTGGAGAGCCCCAACTCCTTGTCGGGGATCGGCCTGGGGGCGGCCGGTGGCGCAGCCCGGGCCGTCAGGGCGAAGGCGAGCAGCAAGGTGAGGGCGAGGGCACGGAGGAGGTGGCTCATGGTGGCTCCGCTCAGGCGACCTTGGAGATGCGGACCGCGCACTTCTTGAAGTCCGTCTCCTTGGAGAGGGGACAGGTGGCGTCGAGGGTGACCTTGTTGATGAAGACCCCCTCGTCGAACCAGGGGACGTAGACCATGCCGCGCGGCATGCGGTTGCGGCCGCCCACCGCCACCCGGGCCTGGATCCTTCCGCGCCGCGACTCGATCCAGGCCAGTTGCCCCACCAAGAGGCCGCGCGCCGCGACGTCCTTGTCGTGCATGTAGAGGAGCGCCTCTGGCACCGCGGCGTGGAGCGAGGGGACCCGGCGGGTCATCGACCCGGAGTGCCAGTGCTCCAGCACCCGGCCGGTGCAGAGCCAGAGATCGTAGGCGGCGTCGGGAGACTCGGGCGGCTCCTGCCAGGGGCGGAAGAAGATCTTGGCCTTGCCGGGCAGGCCGACCAGGTCGCCGGGCGTGGTGCCGTTCAGGTCGCCGACGGGGAGCTTCTTCATGGCGGCGCCGTAGAAGTCGATGCCCGACCCCTTCCTGGCGTAGGGATCATACTGGTCGTTGAAGCGCCACGGCGTCTCCTTGCCGTCCACCACCGGCCAGCGCAGGCCCCGCACGTCGTCGCGCAGGTAGACGTCGAAGGGGGCGAGGTCGTGGCCGTGCCCGCGGCCGAAGGCGGCGTACTCCTCGAAGAGCGCCTTCTCAGGGAACCAGTCGAGCTTGCCGTGGGTCACCGTGGAGTTGGGCCTGCCGGCCGCCACCCGGTCGGGCCACTTCACGGCCCGGTTGGCTGTGGTGGCGAAGAGCACCTCGTAGAGCGTGGTGGTCGGCTTGTAGCCGAGCGCTCCGGCTGCCTCGATGATCGACGGGAGCTTCCCCTTCTCGAACCCCTCGGCCTCCAGGCCAGGGACCGGCTGCTCGCCCCAGACCTCGGCGATGGTGAAGCGCTTGGAGAACTCCATCATCTGCCAGACGTCGCTCCTGGCCTCGCCGGGCGGCAGGATCACCTGCCGCCAGAGCTGGGTGCGCCGCTCCGAGTTCCCGTAGCCGCCCCACTTCTCGTACATGATGGCGGCCGGCAGGATCAGGTCGGCCACCTTGCAGGAGAGCGTGGGGTAGACGTCCGAGACCACGATGAAGTTGTCGAGCTTCCGGGCCGCCTCGATCCAGTGGTTGGCGTTGGCGGTCGACTGGAACGGGTTGGTCACCTGCACCCAGAGCCAGCGGAGCTTCCCGTCCTCCAGGTCGCGCATCATCTCGGTGATGTGCGAGCCGACCTTGGGGTTGATGGCCAGGTGGGGCAGCTTCCAGAGCTCCTCGGTGTGGGTGCGGTGGGCCGGGTTCTCGACCGTCATGTCGGCGGGGAGCCGGTGGGCGAAGGTGCCGACCTCGCGGGCCGTCCCGCAGGCCGAGGGCTGGCCGGTCAACGAGAAGGCGCCGTTGCCCGGTTTGGCCTGCTTGCCGAGCAGCAGGTGGAGCATGTAGGCCTGCTCGTTCACCCAGGTGCCGCGGGTGTGCTGGTTGAAGCCCATGGTCCAGAAGGAGACCGCCTTGCGGCCGGGCGCGCAGTACTCGTCGGCCAGCATCTTGAGCTTCGCCTTGAAGGCCTCGAGCGGCTCGTCCGGGTCGCCCTTGGCCAAAGCGGCCACGAAGTCGAGCGTGTAGGGCTCGAGACCCTTCTTGAACTCCTCGAAGGTGATGAGCCAGTGCTTGCCGGCCGAGCTGGCGGCCGACTGGGGCCTCTCGTGGCGCAGGGCCGGGTCGAGCCCGCGGGCGATGGCCTCGTCCCGGGTCAGCACGATGGAGCGCTGCCGGGCCAGGGTGTCCTTCTCGGCCGCGAAGGCCCGGGCGTCGTCCGCCCGCAGGCCGAAGCCGATGTCGGTGGGGCCGGCGGCGAAGACGCAGTGGGCGTCGACGTAGGCCTGATCGACGGCGCCGCGCTTCACGACCTCGCGCGCCAGGTAGTTCCAGATGGCCAGGTCGGTGTTCGGCTTGAAGACGATCTCGAGGTCGGCCGCCTCGGAGGTGGCGTTGGAGTAGGTGGTCAGGTTGAGGAGCTTGTAGCCGGGGCGCCGCAGCTTCTCGTCGACGATGCGGGCGTAGAGCATGGGGTGCATCTCGGCCATGTTGGCCCCCCAGGTCACCACCGTGTCGGTCAGCTCGATGTCGTCGTAGCAGCCGGCCGGCTCGTCGATGCCGAAGGTCTGCATGAAGGCCACCACCGCCGAGGCCATGCAGTGGCGGGCGTTGGGGTCGAGGTTGTTTGAGCGCCAACCACCCTTGACGAGCTTGGAGGCGGCGTAGCCCTCCATGATGGTGTACTGGCCGGAGCCCATGACGGCCACGCCGGTGGGGCCGAGCGCCTTGTGGGCGCGCGTCCACTCGGCCTTCATCACGTCGAAGGCCTCGGTCCAGGAGACCTCCTCGAAGTCACCCTGCTTGTCGAACTTGCCGCCCTTCTTCCGCAGCAGCGGCTTCTTGAGCCGGTCGGCGCCGTAGGGGATCTGGGCGCAGGCGTACCCCTTGGCGCAGAGCAGGCCGCGGTTGACCGGCGAGGCCGGATCGCCCTTGACCGCCACCACCCGCCCGCCCTGGGTGGCGATCTGGATGCCGCAGCCGGTGCCGCAGAAGCGGCAGACGCTCTTGTCCCAGGTCCAGCCGGTGGCCTCGGCGGGGAGCACCTTCAACGGCACGCCGGCCAGGCCGACGACCGCGGTGGTGAAGCCTGCCTCGAGGAGCTGCCGCCGGGTGAGCTTCAGGGTCATGGCGCGACCTTTCGCGTGGTGGTGCCCGGCGAGAGAGCAAGCCACGGGCCAGCCGGCGCGTGTTGGAACTACTTGGGGCGCCTCCCACATTCATTGGGGTACCGCCGATCGTGTGCGGCGGGCAACGCCGGGGCGGGGGCTGGTTCACCCAAGGATGGGTGTCGGCGACGGGCGTCAGCCGGGCGGCGCGACCCCGTACCGCTTCATCTTCCCTTGCAGGGTGGTCGGCTTGAGTCCGAGCCGGGCGGCGGCGCCGTCCGCGCCGTAGACCTTCCCGCCGGTGGCGTGGAGCACGCGCTCGATGAGGGCCCGCACCTCCGCTTCGAAGGAGCCGCTCACCGCCACAGACTCGAGGGGCGCCATCAGGCCGCCCCCGCCCGGCGGCCCGGGCAGCTCCAGGACCTGGCCCGGAGAGAGGATGAGCGCGCGCTGGACGTAGTTCTCGAGCTCGCGGACGTTTCCCGGCCAGTGGTGCGCGGCGATCGCGCTCCAGAACTGCTCCGGCACCGAGGGCGGGCGGCGGTGCATCTGCGCGGCGTGCCGGCCGAGGAAGAACTCGACCAGCGGCCGGAGATCGCCGCGCCGCTCCCGCAGCGGCGGCAGACGCACCGGGAAGACCGCCAGACGGTAGTAGAGGTCCTCCCGGAAGCGGCGGGCCTCGACCAGCCGCTCCAGCTCCTGGTTGGTGGCCGCCACCACGCGGACGTTCACCTTGACGGTGCCGGTCCCGCCGACGCGGGTCAGCTCGCGCTCCTGGAGCACCCGCAGCAGCCGGACCTGGACCGCGGCCGGCGCGTCGCCCACCTCGTCGAGGAAGAGCGTCCCCCCTTCCGCCTCCTCGAAGCGCCCGGCCCGGCGTCGCACCGCCCCGGTGAAG
>JANYBC010000164.1 GCA_025360965.1 Anaeromyxobacter sp.
CCGGCCTCCTCGACGGCCCGGCGGGCGTCGACCAGCGGCAGGGTCAGCGGGCGGAAGCCCTGCGCCGCTGAGCCGTGCAGCAGCGCCACCTCGTCGTCGCCGCGCAGCAGCCCGTCGCGGAAGCCGGCGAAGATCCGGCCCACCCCCACCACGCCGAAGGGCTGGAGCTCGGCGGCCCGCAGTGCCCCCATCGAGGCGCCGCCGAAGACCTGCACGCCGGCCGCCTGCGCCGCCAGCAGCTCGTGGTGCCAGACCGAGGGGGCGGCGTCGAAGAGGCCGTCGACGAGGGCGATGGCCAGGGGCCGCGCCGGGAGCAGGGCGTGGACGTCGCCGGCCCGGGCCGGCGGGCGGAGCGCGACCGGCCCGAGCGCCAGCGCCTCGCCGGCCGGGAGCGAGGGGCCGAGGAAGGCGACCACGTCACCGCCGCGGAGGCGGGGCGTCATCCGAGCAGCTCCGAGCGGGCCAGGCCCGGGGCCAGCACCTTCACGACGGCGAGGCCGGGCGGGCCGTCGAGGTCGGCGACCAGCGGCCTCGAGCCGGCC
This sequence comes from Anaeromyxobacter sp., assembly GCA_025360965.1. GTDB lineage: Bacteria > Myxococcota > Myxococcia > Myxococcales > Anaeromyxobacteraceae > JADKCZ01. Next base: position 543 of record JANYBC010000164.1, read on the forward strand.
GCCGCCAGCCGGCGCACCACCCCGGCCACCTGCTCGGCCGGGGGACGGGGCGGGTGCGAGGGCAGGTCCGCGGCGCGGCGGCCGGGGCGCGCGGCGTCGCACCAGCGCCGCAGCGGTTCGGCCGCCTCGCGGTCGCCGTGGAGGACGTCCTCTCTGGCGCCGTGGATCTCGGTGAGGCGCGACTGGGCCGCCTCGAGGAGCGCCGCCAGCAGCGCCTCGTCGCGCGAGAGCCGGCAGGCGTAGCCGGCCGTGAGCGGCACCGGTCCGCCGTCCCGGTCGCAGAGCAGCGCCGCGGCGACCGGGAGCCGAAGGGGGCCGGAGAGGTCGAGCAGGTGGACGGTGAAGCCGCGTGCCTCGAGCGCCGCGCGCCAGGCCGCGGTGCGGGGCGCGCTGCGCGGGAGCGAGGCCGGGTCGAGCAGGAGGCGCCTCACGGCGGCCGGCGTGAAGCCGTCCGGCAGGGCCCGGGCCAGCTGATCGCGCTCGCAGAGCTCGAGCAGGGCGTGGAGGAGGGCGGCGTCGCGGTCGGGGTGGGCGGCCAGGCCGGAGGAGGTCCAGGGGACCACCGCCAGCCCGAGCGGCTCGCTGCCGGGCGGAGGGCAGTGGACGGCGTGGGCCGGGACCAGCCGGGAGGCGCCGCCGGAGAGCTCGCTCGCCTCCCGCCAGGCGAGCCGCAGGTCGCGCCAGGCCGGGACCGCGTCGCCCGGAGCGAGGCTGGCCGGATCGACCACCGCGTCGCCGAACTGCACCGAGAGCGCGGCGAAGCTGCCGCGGGCGTCGACGCGAGGCCGCTCGGCGCACCAGAGCTCGGCCGCCTCGGAGAGCGCGCCGCGGGCGGCCGCCTCCCAGCTCTCCCCCTTGCCCGCCGAGACCTGCAGGACGTGGCCGCCGGGCCGGATGGCCGCCGCCACCTCGAGGCCGGCCCGGTCGAGCCCGGTGATGCGGGCCAGGCGGGTGACGCCGATGGCCTCGCCGAGGCGCCGGAGGTCACGCTCCAGAAGGGTTCGTGAGGCGGGCATCCCCCGCCTTATATCCCGACGCATGCACGAAGACCCCCTCGCCCTCGCCCTGGCGCACTACGAGCGCAACGCCGCCATCTATCTGGACGAGCTGAAGCGGCTGGTCCAGATTCCCTCGGTCTCCTTCCCCGGCTTCCCCGAGGCCGAGGTGAAGAGGAGCGCCAGGTCGGTGGCCGACCTGCTGCGACGCCGCAGCTTCACCAAGGTGGAGGTGCTGGAGGTGGAGGGGGCGCACCCCTACGTCTTCGCCGAGCGGATCGAGGACCCGTCCCTGCCGACCCTTCTGCTCTATGCCCACCACGACGTGCAGCCGGCCGGCGACGCCGAGGCCTGGAAGAGCCCGCCCTTCGAGCCGGTCGAGCGGGACGGCCGGCTCTACGGGCGGGGCGCCGCCGACGACAAGGCCGGCATCCTCACCCACGTCGCCGCGGTCGACGCCTGGGTCCGCGGTGCCAGGCGGCTCCCGGTCAACGTCAAGCTGGTGGTCGAGGGGGAGGAGGAGACCGGCTCCGAGCACCTCGGCCTCTTCCTCGACACCTACCGGGACAGGCTCGACGCCGACGCCATGGTCCTGACAGACACCGCCAACGTCGAGACCGGCGTCCCATCGATCACCGTGGCGCTGCGCGGCCTGGTCTGCGTCGAGGTCGAGGTGCGGGCCCTCGACCAGTCGATCCACTCCGGCATGTGGGGAGGTCCGATCCCCGACCCGGTGCTGGCGCTGGCCAAGATGCTGGCCGGGCTCGTGGACGCCGACGGCGCCATCGCCATCCCCGGCATCCTCGAGAAGGTCCGGCCGCTCACCAGCGCGCAGCGCGCCGCCATCGAGGGGCTGCCGGTGACGGTGGCCGACTTCCGCGCGCAGGCCAGGCTGCGACCCGGGGTGAAGCTGCTGGGAGGCCGTCACCCGCTCGAGACCACCTGGTGGCAGCCGACGCTCTCGGTCAACGCCATCCAGGCCTCCAACCGGAAGGACGCCCGGAACATCATCAACGACGTGGCCTGGGCGCGGGTCGGCGTCCGGCTGGTGCCGGACCTCGAGCCGGAGGTGGTGCGCCGGCAGCTGGAGGCGGCGCTGCGCGCGGCGGCGCCGTGGGGCGTCGAGGTGACCATCACCCGGGTGGCGGAGGGCGCCCCCTGGATCACCGACCTCGGCCACCCGGCCTTCGCGGCGGCCTTCACGGCGCTGGAGAAGGGGTTCGGCGCCAAGGCGCTGGCCATCGGCTGCGGCGGCTCCATCGGCTTCGTCGAGCCCTTCGCCAGGGCGCTGGGGGGCGCCCCGGCCCTGCTCATCGGCGTCGAGGACCCCTACACGAACGCCCACTCCGAGAACGAGAGCCTCCACCTCGGCGACTTCCAGAAGGCGATTCGCAGCGCCATCCACCTCTACTCCGAGCTGGCAACCGCGCTGAAGAAGGGCTGAGGACCGGCCGGGGCCGGCTACTTCGAGAGCTGCTCCTTCAAGAACCCGAGCGACCGCTCCCAGAGCCGCGCCACGTAGGCCGGGTCGCCCGAGGCCTGGGCCAGGTGGGTCATGCCGGGGAGGGTGAGCAGCTCGAAGCGCTTGCCGGAGCGCAGCAGGGCGTCGGCCAGCTTGAGCGAGTTGAAGTAGTAGACGTTGTCGTCGGCGGTGCCGTGGATGATCAGGAGCGGCCGCTCCAGCTTCGGGGCCCAGGTGAGCAGCGAGGAGCGCCGGTAGGCCTCCGGCTGCTCGGCGGGCAAGCCGAGGTAGCGCTCGGTGTAGGCGGTGTCGTAGTCGCCCCAGTCGACCACCGGGGCCCCGGCCACCGCCGCCTTGAAGAGCTCCGGGTAGCGCATCACCGCCATGGCCGCGAGGTAGCCGCCGAAGGACCAGCCCTCCACGCCGACGCGGGTCAGGTCGAGCTCGGGGACCATGGCGCCGAGCGCCTTCAGGGCCGCCACCTGGTCCTCGAGCGCCGGCCCGGCGAAGTCGCCGCGGATGGCCCGCTCCCAGTCGCGCCCGCGCCGGGGAGTGCCGCGGCCGTCGATGGTGACGTGGATGAACCCCTGGTCGGCGATCCACTGGGCCAGGTGGTCGGGGCGGGTGCCGACCAGCTGCAGGTGCGGACCGCCGTAGACCGAGAGGTAGACCGGCAGCTTCTGGCCAGGCCTGGCGCTGCGGGGCCTGATCACCGAGGCGTAGAAGCCCGGGGCCGGCCCGACCTTGTAGAGCTCGGTCCTCGGCTCGAAGGGGGGCCTCTCGGCCACCGAGGGGAGCTCGGCCAGCCGGCGGCCATCGACCCGGTAGGCGGTCGGGCTCGAGCTGGCGTTCATGGTGGAGCGGGTCACCAGCAGGGCCTCGCCGTTGCGGGAGAGCTGGGCGCTGGTCGAGACCGGAACCACCGGGGCCAGCCACTCCTCCGGCGCCGCCCCGTCCTTGACCACGTAGAGCCGGGTCTGCGTCGGCTCGGGGCCCCCGGTGAACCAGAGCCAGCGCCGCTTCTCGTCGTAGCCGACCAGGGCGGCCAGGCCGGCGCTCCCGGTGATCCAGATCGAGGCCTGCGAGCCGTCGGGCCGGTGCAGCGAGACCTCCGGCCAGCCGCTCCGCTCGGAGAGCCAGAAGAAGCCCGAGCCGTCCTCCTTCCAGCGCGGGTAGCTTTGCACCAGGTTGACCCAGGCCGCGTCCCTCTCGGTGAGCAGCAGCCGGGTGGCGCCGGTGGCCGGGTCGGCGGTGAGCAGCGCCAGGGCGTCCTGCGTCCGGTTGAGGACCACCAGCGAGAGCGGCGCCCCCTCGGTCCAGCGCACCGCGCCCAGGTAGGGGTACCGCTCGCGGTCCCAGCTGACCCAGACCGGTGGGCCGCCGGCCACCGGTGAGACCGCCAGCCGGACCGTGGCGTTGGCCTGGCCGGCGCGCGGGTAGCGGAAGGTGTCGGCCGGGCGCTCGGGGTGGAGCGGATCGTGGATGGTGAACTTCTCCACGGCGCGCTGGTCGGTCTCCTGCCAGGCCACCAGCCTCGAGTCGGGGGACCACCAGGCGCCGGTGAAGCGCCCCAGCTCCTCCTGGGCGGCGAACTCGGCCTCACCGTGCGGGACCTCCTCGGTGCCGCCGCTGGTCAGGGGCCGCTCCAGGTTGCTGGCGAGGTCGAGCAGGCGCAGGTCGTGATCGACCACGTAGGAGAGGGTCGAGCCGTCGGGCGAGAAGTGCAGGTCGGTGGGGCGCCCGCCCGGCTTGAGCGGGGTGATGGCGCCACTGGCGCGGTCGACCAGGTAGAGCTTGCCCCCCACCGTCACCGCCAGCCGCCTGCCGTCGCGGGAGAGCTCGAAGGCGGTGATGCCGCGGGTGGTGATCCGCTGCCGCTCCAGCCGCGCCCGCTCGTCGGCGGTCAGGGCGGCGGCGCCGCCGGCCAGGAGCTGCTCGGCGGTGGCCAGCTCGCGGGTCTCCCCGGTCTTGAGGTCGGTGGCGTAGAGGGCCGAGACCGGCGAGCGGGGCGGGGAGCGCAGGAAGAGCGCGGCGTCGCCCTCGGGCGTAAGCACCGCGCGCGCGGGTCGGCCTGCGCTGAAGCGGCGGGTCTCGAGGTAGCGCTTCAGGAACGGCTCGGCCTCGACGGCGGTGGCGGCGGCAGTGGCGGTGGCGGTGGCGGCGCCGGGCGGGGCAGCGGCTGGCGTGGCGGCCGTGGCGGCGAGGAGGAGGGGGGCGAGCAGGGCGAGCATGGGCCCTCAGCTTCGCACGAACGACCTCAGCCGCGGACGATCCAGTGAGCGGCCAGGCGCGAGAAGGCCCGCTCCCGGCGCGCCAGGGGCCGGAGGCCGTCGCAGCGCGGCCCGGGGGGCGCCTGGGGGCAGGTGACGCAGGGGCTCCGGTTCGGGCCGCGACGCCGCCAGGCGAGGAGTCCGAGCGCCACCAGGGCGCCGGTCACGGCGGCCGCGCCTGCCCCCGACCAGTCGCCCGGCTCGGCGGCGGCGGCGGCGCGCAGCCCGGCTACCACCAGGAAGGCCGCCAGGGCGCACGGCCCGGCGCGGGTCAGCAGCTTGGAGCTGCGGCGCCCGCCGCGAGGGGCCAGCGCCAGCGCCGCCCAGCCGGTCAGGAGCGCTGGGCCGAGCAGCAGCGGCTCGGGCGGGAGCCGGGGGGAGAGCAGGCCGAGCAGCGTGCCGGCCAGCGCGCCGAGCGTCGCCAGGGTGCAGCCGCGGCAGAGCCTGGTGCGGCGTCCCAGCCGGATCACCTCGCCGGCGTAAGCCTCGCAGAGCGGGTGGTGGGCGAAGCGGTGGAAGCGGTGGGCGTGGCGCGCCAGCCGGTCGAGCCGGCGGGCCACGGCGGGAGGGATCCTGCTCATGAGGTCGGGCCTGGCCAGGCGCCGTCGGGGCGCGCCGGGGCCGTCCAGGTCAGGCCGTGGGGCGGATCACCACCGCCGTGCCGTAGGCCACGATCTCGTTGGTGTTCTGCATCAGCTCGGAGCTGTCGAAGCGGAAGCCGAGCACGCAGTTGGCCCCCATCTCGCGGGCGTGCTGCTCGAGCCGGTTCATGGCCTCGTTGCGCGTGTCGTTGGCCAGCTCGGTGAACATGGTGATCTCGCCGCCGAAGATGGTCTGCAGGCCGGCGCAGGTGGTGCCGATGACGCTGCGGCTGCGCACCGTGATCCCCCAGCAGGGCCCGATGATCCGCTCCACGGCGTTGCCGGGGGGCGGGTCGAAGGTGGTCTGGATGGGGATGGCGTGGCGGAGGATGGTGGTCATCGAAGGCTCCTGGTGGATGGCGCCGATGCTACCCCACCTCCGGGCGGCGGAGGTGTGACTTGCGAGGGGCGCCACCCGGCGATCTCGCGCTAGGATGCGCGCTCTCGGGCCGGCGGCAGGCCCAGGTCGGTCGCAGGTCACGGTCGGTCGCAGGTCACGCGCAGCAGGAGGAGCCAGATGTCACCGCCGAGGACGCCGGTCGTTCGCAACGAGGAGACCAGGGCCCTGGAGCGCTCGCGAGAGCTGCCCACCACCCGCACCGGTCACGACGTCGAGTCGCTCAAGCGGGCCTTCGCCGAGCATTTGCAGTTCTCCCAGGCCAAGGACGAGCACACTGCCACCTCGCTGGACCGCTACTTCGCGGCCGCCTACACGGCCCGCGACCGGCTCATGCGCCGCTGGATCCAGTCACAGCAGGCCTACTACAAGAAGGACGCCAAGCGGGTCTACTACCTCTCGCTCGAGTTCCTCATGGGCCGGATGATGGAGAACAACCTCATCAACATCGGCATCCACGAGCAGCTCAAGACCGCGCTCTCCGACCTCGGGCTCGACCTCGCCGACCTGCTGGCCCACGAGAAGGACGCCGGGCTCGGCAACGGCGGCCTGGGCCGGCTGGCGGCCTGCTTCCTCGACTCGATGGCGACGCTCTCGCTCCCGGCCTACGGCTACGGCATCCGCTACGAGTTCGGCATCTTCGACCAGGAGATCCGCAACGGCTACCAGGTGGAGCGCCCCGAGGAGTGGCTGCGCTACGGCTGCGCCTGGGAGGTGCCGCGACCGGAGTACATCGTGCCGGTGCAGCTCTATGGCCGGACCGAGCACGTCCGCGACGAGCACGGCCAGCTCCGGGTCCACTGGGTCGACAGCCGCCGGGTCATGGGCATGCCCTACGACGTGCCCATCGCCGGGTACGGCCCCAGCGGGGCCGTCAACACGCTGCGCCTGTGGCGGGCCCGCGCCGCCCAGGAGCTCGACCTGGCCGACTTCAACGCCGGCGACTACCTGCGCGCCGTCGAGGAGCGCGACCTCACCGAGAACATCTCCAAGGTGCTCTACCCGAACGACGTCACGGTGATGGGCAAGGAGCTGCGCCTGCAGCAGCAGTACTTCTTCGTGGCCTGCTCCATCCACGACATCGTGCTGCGCCACCTCAAGGTTCACCCCGACTTCACCAACCTGCCGGACAAGGTGGCCATCCAGCTCAACGACACCCACCCGGCCATCGCCATCGCCGAGCTGATGAGGGTGCTGGTCGATCTCTACGACCTGAAGTGGGACGAGGCCTGGGCCATCTGCCGCGCCACCTTCGGCTACACCAACCACACCTTGCTGCCGGAGGCGCTGGAGCGCTGGACCGTCGACCTCTTCGGCCGGGTGCTGCCCCGCCACCTCGAGATCATCTACGAGCTCAACGGCCGCTTCCTCGAGGAGTGCCGGGCCTCGAAGCGCGTCGACGAGGCGGCCATCGAGCGCATGAGCCTGATCCAGGAGGGGACCCCCAAGCAGGTGCGCATGGCCAACCTGGCTGTGGTCGGCTCGCACTCGGTCAACGGGGTGGCGGCGCTCCACACCGAGCTGCTCAAGGCCCACCTCTTCGCCGACTACAACGCGCTCTGGCCCGAGAAGTTCAACAACAAGACCAACGGGGTCACGCCGCGCCGCTGGCTGCTGGCCTCCAACCCGGAGCTGGCGCGGATCATCACCGAGGCGGTCGGCCCCGGCTGGATCACCGACGCCACCCTGCTCAGGAAGCTGGAGCCGCTGGCCGAGGACGCCGGCTTCCGCCGCGTCTTCCGCGCCATCAAGCGCGACAACAAGGAGCGGCTGGCGCAGATCGTCAAGGCCGAGAATGGCGTCGACCTCGACCTCGACTCGATCTTCGACGTGCAGGTGAAGCGCATCCACGAGTACAAGCGGCAGCTGCTCGACATCTTGCGGGTGGCGGCCGAGTACCAGCGCATCAAGGCCGACTCGAGCTACGACCCGGTGCCGCGTGCCTACCTGTTCGGCGGCAAGGCGGCCCCCGGCTACGTGTCGGCCAAGCAGATCATCAAGCTCTGCAACTCGGTGGCCGACGTCATCAACCGGGACCCGGCGGTCCGGGGGCGCATCAAGGTCGCCTTCCTGCGCAACTTCCGGGTCAGCCTGGCCGAGCGCATCTACCCGGCCGCCGACCTCTCCGAGCAGATCTCCACCGCCGGCAAGGAGGCCTCGGGCACCGGCAACATGAAGTTCTCGCTCAACGGGGCGCTCACCATCGGCACCCTCGACGGCGCCAACGTGGAGATCCGCGAGGAGGTCGGCGCGGAGAACTTCTTCCTCTTCGGCCTCACCGTCGACCAGGTCGAGGCGCTCAAGGCCAGGGGATACGACCCGCGCGAGTGGTACCGGAAGGACCCGGTCATCAAGGGGGTGCTCGACGCCCTGCTCGGCGACCAGTTCTCGCCCGGCGAGCCGGGGCTCTTCAAGCCCATCGTCGACTCGCTGCTGGGGAGCGACCCCTACCTGGTGCTGGCCGACTTCGCCGCCTACGACGCCTGCCAGGCCGAGGTCTCGAGGGCCTGGCTCGACCAGGAGCAGTGGACGCGCATGGCGGTGCTCAACGTCGCCCGCTCCGGCAAGTTCTCCAGCGACCGGACCATCCGCCAGTACGCCGACGAGATCTGGAAGGTGAAGCCGGTGGCGATCGAGCCGAGGTAGGGAAGGGGTGCTGTCGTCAACATCGCGAGGATACGGCGCGGTCCGGTCGTAGCGAGATTCCCAAGGACCAGCGACCCGTCAACGATGATGTTGCCCAGCGCGGGCCATCCCGGCGTGGCTCGACCCTCGCGGGGGGCGCGATTGGCGTTTTGGACGTCCCAAATGACCCTGGGTCCGTGTTCTGCGCTGCAGCCTTGGCCAGCTCGCCCATGGTGCTCAGGCAGAGCTCCCGTTCGATGAACGAAACCGGTCGTGGTGGCCTCGCCGCCGCGCCCTACCTCTTCGCCGCCACCCGCCTCCACCCGAACCGCTCCAGCTCGACCCGCCCCAGCGCGTCGACCACCACCCCCTCGCGCTCGAGCAGCGCCCGCTGGGCCGCGGCGCCGATCGGGTCCCGCAGAGAGATGCCGGCCCGCCCCGCGCCGCGGGCGCCGAGCACCCGCTGCCACGGTACGTCGTGCACGGTGCCGCGCAGCGCCGAGAGGGCGTAGCCGCAGAGCCTGGCGCCGCGGGGGCGGCCAGCCAGCGCCGCCACCTGGCCGTAGGTGGCGACCCTGCCGCGCGGGACGCGCCTGACCACCTGGTAGAAGGGCTCGAACTTGACCACCAGGCCGCCCGCGCCGCGGCCACCGGCCCCGCGGCCACCGGACCTGCCGCCAGCTTCATCGCCGTCCGGCGCGGTCCCTGCGGGCCCGGGACGCCCGGCGGGCTTCTCGGATCCTGCCGCCGTTCCGCGGTCTTTGGCCGCGCCACCACGACGTCGCTGCATCCCGCCTCCTCCATGGCATCTTCGCCCGACCCGACCGGGGCGTCACACGCCCCCGGATCGTGGTTAGGTTACCCGCCATGACCAACCCCCGCACCGTCTTCGCCGTCGCCGCCGCCCTCCTGCTGGGCGGCTGCGGCTACCAGTCGATCCCCCGCGCCGAGAACTCGGTCACCGCCTCCTGGGCCGAGGTCGAGAACCAGTACCAGCGCCGCGCCGATCTCGTCCCCAACCTGGTCGAGACCGTCAAGGGCTACGCCTCGCACGAGAAGGCGACGCTCGAAGGCGTCATGGAGGCCCGCGCCAAGGCCACCTCGGTGCAGATCTCGGCCAATGACCTGACTCCTGAGAAGCTCAAGGCCTTCGAGGCGGCGCAGGGGCAGCTGCGCGGTGCGCTGGGGCGGCTGCTGGCGGTCGCCGAGAACTACCCGCAGCTCAAGGCCAACGAGAACTTCCGCGACCTGCAGGTCCAGCTCGAGGGGACCGAGAACCGCATCACCATCGCGCGCCGCCGCTTCATCGAGTCGGTGCAGGGCTTCAACGACCTGGTGACGGTGCCCCCCACCTCCTGGACCAACTCGATGTTCTACAAGAAGCAGCCCAAGCCGCAGTTCCAGGCCACCACGCCCGAAGCCGCCACCGCACCCAAGGTGAAGTTCTAGCGGGCCCGGTGCGAGCGCTCCTCCTCGCCGCGCTGCTCGCCGCGCTCCCTGTTTTGGGAGTGGCGCGGGACGTGCCGCGTCTCGCCGGTCCGGTCGTCGACGAGGCCGGCGTCCTGTCGGGCGGCGACCTGAGCCGGCTCGAAGCCCTGTCGCGGGCGGCCCACGACCTGGAGGGGCGCCGCGGCGTCCAGCTCCAGTACCTGCTCGTGAAGGTGCTGGACGGGGAGCCGATCGAGACCTTCGCCATCCGGGTGGCCGAAGCCTGGAAGCTGGGCGACGCCACCACGGACAACGGCGTGCTGGTGCTGGTGGCGGTCGACGACCGAAAGGTCCGCATCGAGGTCGGCAACGGCATCGAGGGCGGGCTGACCGACGCCCAGGCCTCACGCATCATCCGCGCCACCATCGCCCCGGCCTTCCGCGTTGGCCGCTATGGCGATGGACTCTACGAGGCCGGCGTCCAGGTGCTGCAGACCCTCGGCGCGCTGCCCGAGGGTGCCAGGTCGCGGCCGGAGGCCCGCGCCGGCAAGGTGGGGAGCCGGTTCGGCGGGCTGCTCATGGCCGCGCTGGTCGTCGTCTTCATCGTGCTCCGGGCCCTCTTCGGCCTCGGGCGCCGCGGCTTCTGGGGCGGGCGAGGCGGCTGGGGCGGCGGCGGGTTCGGCGGGGGCGGCTTCGGAGGTGGCTTCGGCGGCGGCGGCGGTGGTGGCTGGAGCGGTGGCGGCGGCGGCTTCTCCGGCGGCGGCGCCTCGGGAAGCTGGTAGGAGGCGTCATGGTGCTGGAGAAGAGCTTCGACGAGGCGGCGCGCGCCCGGGTGGCCGAGGCGGTGCGCCTGGCCGAGGCCGGTTCGCGCGGGCAGGTGGTCCCGGTGGTGGTGGCACGGAGCGATGGGTACCCGGAGGCCCGGCTGCGCGGGGCGCTGCTCGGCGCGGCGGTGGTCACCGCGGCCCTGCTGCTCTCGCCGCTGCCGTTCCCGCTGACGCCCGGCGAGCTGCCGCTCGGACAGCTGGCCGGGGCCCTGCTCGGGTGGGGGCTCTCCTGGCTGGCGCCGCTGGAGCGGTTCCTGGTCGGCCACCAGCACCTCGACCGCGTCGTGAAGGCCCGGGCCATGCGCGCCTTCCTCGAGCACGGCCTGCACCAGACCAGCGAGGGGATCGGCGTGCTGGTCTTCGCCTCGCTGCTGGAGCGACAGGCGGTGGTGCTGGGCGATCACGGCATTCACGCCCTGGTCGGCGACGGCGAATGGCAGGCGACCGTCGACGCGCTGGTGGCCGGGATGAAGCGCGGCGCACCGGCCGACGGCTTCGTCGAGGCCGTCACCCGCTGCGGCACCCGGCTTGCCGAGCACTTCCCGCGCGGCGCAGCCCCGCGGGCGAACGAGTTGCCGGACGCGCTCAAGCTCGATCGAGGCTGAGGGACCGGCTCAGGCGTCCACGGTGAAGCGCCCGGCCGCCATCCGGGCCCGCCGGTCCACCACCCCGGCCAGCTCGTCCTCATGGTGGCTCACCAGCACCAGCGTGGTGCCCTCTCCACGCTGCCGGGCGAGCGTCTCGCGCAGGGCACGGCGCGCCTCGGGAGAAAGTCCGGCGAACGGCTCGTCGAGCAGCAGCACCGCCGGGCGGGCCACCAGCGCCCGCGCCAGCAGCAGCAGCCGCTGCTCGCCGTAGGAGCAGGAGAGGAAGCTCCGTGCGCGCAGGGAGGCCAGGCCGAGCAGGTCGATCAGCGCCGTCACCTCCTGTCGCTGCCGGTCGCTGGGGCGCTCGGCCAGCCCGACGGTGCCGAGGAACCCGGAGTGGACCACCGCCTCGCCGGCGACGTCGAGGCGGTGCCGGGCCTGCAGCTCGGGTGAGACCTGGCCGACGCGCCGCCGGACCTGGTCGGCGTCGGCGCGGAGCCCAAGGTCGAGCCGCGCGATGCTGCCGGTGGCCGGCTGCTCCTCGCCGGCCAGCAGCCGCAGGAGCGTCGACTTGCCGGCGCCGTTGGGGCCGGTGATGCCCCAGGACTCGCCGGCCCGGATGGTCCAGCGGACCCGGTCAAGGACGGCGTGGCCGTCGACCAGGACGGTGACGTCCCGCAGGTCGAAGAGGGGCAGACGGTCCGCGCCGCGATCGCCTGCCGGGCCGCCAACCGTCTCGCGACCGCCCGTCGTTCGACCGCCCGGGTCGCGGGCGGCCGGGGAACAACCGTCCGCGAGCCGGTCGCTCGCGGCGCGGCTGTCCGCGGCGCGGTCGTCCACCACCCGGCCACCGGCCAGCCGGACCATCCGGGTCACTCCATCGAAGATCTCCTCCTCCCGGTGGGTGGCCGTCACCACCGTGACTCCTGCCGCGGCCACGGCGACGAGCCGCTCCAGCAGCCCGGCGCGGCCGGCGGCGTCGAGCCCGTCGCAGACCTCGTCGAGCAGCAGCACCTCGGGGCCCGGCGCCAGCGCCCGCGCCACCAGCACCCGGCGCGCCTCGCCGCGCGAGAGGGCGAGGAAGCGGCGCCCCAGCAGCGGTTCGACCCCGAGCGGGGCGGCGGCCCGCTCCACCAGCGCGCTCCGGGCCGGCGTGGCCGGCAGCACCGGGTAACGCTCGCCGTCGAGGCCAGAGCGGATCACCGCCTCCACCGGGAGGTCGAGGCCGGCGCGGGCATAGGCGTCCTGCCCTTCCGGACCGACCAGGGCCATCCGCTCGCGGACGCCGATGGGGCTCGCCGAGGGTTCGCCGTCCGGCCCGTGGAAGAGCCGCCGCCCCGGCAGGAAGGGATCGAGCCACTGGTCGCCGCGCAGCAGGCGCAGCAGCGTGGACTTGCCCGAGCCGTTGGCGCCGACCACCGCCCAGCGATCCCCGGTCGAGAGGGTGAGCGTCACGTCGCGCAGCACGGCCGCCCCGCCCAGGGTCACCGAGGCCTGCTCCAGCACCACCAGCGGTCGATGGCGCGGCCCGGTCATGCTCAGCCGCCAGGTGGCCGCTGGCCGGGTGGGAGTCCGTCGGTGCGCCCGAAGACCAGCCCTCTGGCCGCAGCCACCATCAGCCCGGCCGCCAGCGCCGAGAGCAGCAGCATGGTCGCCCAGGCCTGGCGCCGGCCTTCCCGCACGGCGCGGTGGTGTGCCGTGAAGTCGTGGACCACGTAGAGGGCGGCGACCTTGCGGCCGGTCGCGTCCGACACCGGGAAGATCCCCCGGATCGAGACCCGCCCGGCCCGCTCCGCCTCGCCGAGGAACTGCCCAGCCTCGGGCAGGTGGTCGATGTCGCCGCTGAAGGACGCCAGGCCGTCGGCCGGGTCGGTGGCGTCCACCACCAGCAGGTCGGCGCGGGCGTTCCAGCTGTTGACGCGCGGGCCGAGCACCGCCGCCCAGGCCTGCTCGTCGATGAAGCGCTTCTGCACCAGCAGCCCGTAGTCGTCGCCGGTTCGACCCTTCAGCGCGGTGAGGAAGTGGTCGATCTCCTCGGCCAGCTCCATGAAGCCGATGAGCTGGCCGTCCACGACCCAGGGGCGGACCACGCGCAGGGCGAAGGCGGTGCGGCCCAGCTCCAGGCCAGCGCCGAGGTCGCCGGTCTCCGCAGCGCGGCGCCGGGTGAACCTCTCGACGGTGTCGCCGAAGAGTTCCGGCTTGTGGACCCGCAGGAAGACCTGGCGTCCGGCGCCGGCCTCGTGGAAGTACCAGTGCGTGATCCGTTCGCGCTCGCGCAGCGCGGCCAGCACCGGCGCCGCCAGCCGCTGCAGCCCGGCGCGGTCGCGCGCCAGGAAGGCGGTGCGCAGCTCCCGCGACGCCATCAGGGCGTCGAGGGTGGCGGCCAGCTTCTCCTGCTCCGCCGCCTGCTGGCCGCGGAAGGCCTCGGCCGCCCCGGCCAGCACCGTGGCGCCGACCGCCTCGACCCGCTCCTCGAAGCCGCGGCTGATCAGCTCAGCCCCGACGACGCCAGACAGGAGGCTGAGCGCGACCAGCGCGAGGACCAGCTTGGTTTCGGCGGAGCGCGGCGCCAGGAGCATGGGTGGCAGAAAACTAGCACGCTGGCGGCGTTACATCAGCCCGGCTGGCACCTTCCGGGTAGGACGGCGTCCGGCGCCGGGGGCAGGGCTGACACGGCTGCGGCCAATCGTCCTGCGACATTTCGGCGAGCTATTGAATAGACGGGGCATGAGGCGCATCTTCAGGCCATGCGCAAACTGCTCATCCTCGCCGCTGTCGTCGCAGCCCCGCTGCTCCTCCCCCGTTCCGCCACCGCCCAGGTGTCGGTCGCGATCCACTTCGACCTCCCGGTGGTCCTCCCGACGCTGGTGGTGATCGAGCCGGGCATCCAGGTGGTCCCCGACGTCAACGAGGAGGTCTTCTTCGTCGACGGCTTCTACTGGGTGAGGCGCGACACCCGCTGGTATCGGTCGCACGATCACCGGAAGGGCTGGGTGATCGTCGAGGCGCGCGGCGTGCCGGGGCGGCTGGTCACCTACCCGCCCGGCCACTACCGCAAGTGGAACCAGCAGAAGGAGAAGCACGGCAAGAACGAGGGGAAGCACGACCACGACCAGGGCGACCACGGTGACAGCGGGAAGGGGAAGGACAAGGGGAACAAGAAGGACTGAGTCCCGGGCGCCGGGCCGAACGGTCCTTCACGGCGCCGGCCGGCGCGATCCCTCAGTACGCCAGCTTGAGCGGCACCACCGCCTCGCCGGCCCGGCATTCGAACTTCGCGTCCTCCCAACTGGGTGGCCCGGTCCGGCTGGTGGCGCAGTTCGACGCGCCGATCCCCTCGGTCGGACCGGGGAGCGGGAACCAGCCCATGTCGAGCTTGCCGTTGCCGTTCTCGTCGTGGAAGACCAGCACGGCGCACTCACCGGTCGCCAGCCCCTCCATCACCGCAAAGATCCGGCCGACCCGCGGCGCGAGCTTGATCACCTTGGCGGCGCGCGCCAGGTCGAGCCACGTGGCCTTGCTGGTGTAGACGGCGATGATCAGCTTCCCCTTGACGCTCTTCACCCCTTCGACGGCGAAGGCCAGCGTGGCCAATGACTCGGCCGGCGACGTCGCGGCGGGCAGGGGAGGAGTGACGGCCAGGAGCAGGAGGAGGGTGGTGGCGAACATGTGGCTTCTCCTAGCACGACCTCCGTGGAGGGCGCTCCGCTCGTCGGGCCGGCCGGGACCCTGGTCGGGAATCCCCGACAGGCGCCTTGCCAACCCCTCGGAATCCCGGGTCCCCTGACTGGCAAGCCACGTGCACATGGTGGGATCGGCTGCCGATGAACGGCACCACCCAGCGGAGGACGCCATGACCACCACCCGGAAGAACACCAGCAGGACATTCACCCTCGTCGGCGCCGGCCTCGGTCTCGCCCTCTTCCTGGCCATCGGGCTCCTCCCCTCGGTCCTCTACGGCGGCTACGCCGGCGTGCTGTTGGCTGGCGGGATCTTCGGGACGCCGCTGGAAGGGACCTTGCTGGTCCGCGCCTTCATCGTCGCCGGCATGGTGGTCGGCGTCGCCAGCTGCGGCTCGCTCTTCGCGGTTCTCGGCGCTGTGGGTGGCTCGGGCGTCGCCGCGCTCACCCGCTCCGCCGGCAAGGCCGGAGTCGAGGCTGCCCCCGCCGCCGCGCCGAAGGCCTAGCCAGCAGGCTCCACCAGGTCGCGGACTTCGCGGCGCCCCGGCCCACCGGCTGGGGCGCTTCGCTATTGGGGGAGGGCGCGTGGTAGAGCCGGGCCGTGGCCGAAGAACCGCTCACCGTTCCCTTCTCCGACGCCGGCGCCCGGCTCGATCGCTGGCTGGCGGCCCACTCCGGTCAGACCCTGGAGCGCGCCCGCTGGCTCATCGAGCAGGGCCGCGTCCGCATCCGCGGCAAGGCCTGCTCGCCGGTCCGCAAGCTCTTCGGCGGCGAGGAGATCGAGGTGGTGCTGCCGCCACCGCGCACCATCCGGCCGGGCGACGCGGCCGGCCCCGACCTGGCGCTGCTCCATGACGACGCCGCCTGCCTGGTCGTGGACAAGGTGGCCGGGCTGCCGGTCGAGCCGGTCAAGCCGGGCGGGGTCTCGGTGGTCTCGGCGGTGAGCCGCCTCGGCGGCTTCGACGTGGGTGGCCGCAACCTCCCCGGCCTGCCGCACCGGCTCGACGCCCAGACCAGCGGCTGTCTCATGCTGGCCCGCACCGACCTGGCGCTGGCGGCGCTGCGCCGGGCCTTCGACGAGGGGCAGGTCGAGAAGGAGTACCTGGCGCTGGTGGCCGGGGCGCCACCGGACGAGCTGGCGCTCGACCAGCCGTACGGCCGGGATCCGAAGGACCAGCGGCGCTTCACGACCCGCGTCCACTCGGCGCGGCGGGCCCGCCTATCGTGGCGGGTGGAGCGGCGGCTGCGCGACGCGGCCCTGCTGCGGGTCCGGCTCGACACCGGGCGGACCCACCAGATCCGCGTGCAGCTGGCCGAGGCCGGCTTCCCGGTGCTGGGCGACGTGGTCTACGGCGTCCCCTCTGAGGGGATCTCGCGGCAGGCGCTCCACGCGGCGCGGCTCGCCTTCCCATCGCCGCTCGGTCCCAGGGTCGACGTGACGGCGCCGCTCCCGGGTGACCTGGCAGCGGCGCTGGCGAAGCTCTCGGAGTAGGGCAGCCCGCCCGCGCAGGCGCGGCGGCCGCCCGGCGGTTCAGGCGTGCGCCGCCTCGGGGGCGACGTCGAGCGAGCGGCCGTTCGGCAGCAGGTGCGCGGGGACCTTCTGGCCGCACTCGCCGAGCGCGTGCCGGGCGCAGTGCTGGTACCGCCCCTCGCAGTACCAGGTGGTCCAGACCTGGAGCGACGGCTTGGAGCCGAAGACCTGGTAGAGCGGGCAATTGAAGGCGTGGTTGCAGGCCATGGTTCCCCCGATGAGTCTCGAACGAGGGCTTTCCATGCAACGGGCCGGCCAGACGACCCATCCCAGCAAGATCGAGATCTTCGAAGGGGAGGTGGAAGAGCTCCCCATCAATTCCACGGAGCCGCTGTCAAGCCTTGTGGGGCGTCCCCTGTCGTGTGAGAACCGCGCCCCGCCCGATGTTCGACCTCTCCACGCTCAACGCCCCGCAGCTCGACGCCGTCAAGACCACCGACGGGCCGCTCCTGGTCCTGGCCGGCGCCGGCTCGGGCAAGACCCGCGTCATCGCCCACCGGGTGGCCTGGCTCATCCAGCAGGGGCTCGACCCGGCCGCCATCCTCGCGGTCACCTTCACCAACAAGGCGGCCTCCGAGATGCGCGAGCGGGTGGCCGACCTGGCCGGGCACGCCGGGACCGAGGTCTTCGTCTCCACCTTCCACGCCTTCGGCCTCTGGCTGCTCAGCCAGGAGCACACCGCGGCCGGCCTGCCCAGGCGCTTCGCCATCTGCGACGCCGGCGACCAGCAGTCGCTCGTGAAGCGCTGCATGCGCGAGGTGAAGGTGGACGACCGGGCCTTCGATCCGCGCCGGGTGCTCTGGCAGATATCCAAGGCCAAGAACGCCCTCAAGAAGAAGATCGTGCCGAGGCCCGAGGGGCAGGGCGACGACTACGACCTGATCGCCGCCGAGGTCTTCCCGCGCTACCAACTGGCGCTCCGGGCCCAGCGGGCCGTCGACTTCGACGACCTGATCGCGCGCCCGGTGGAGCTGCTCAAGAAGGACGCGGCGTTGCGGGCGAAGTACCAGGCCCGCTTCAGCCACCTGCTGGTCGACGAGTACCAGGACACCAACCTCTGCCAGCTCGAGCTGCTCAAGCTGCTGGCCGGCGAGCGCAAGAACGTCTGCGCGGTCGGCGACGACGACCAGGCCATCTACGGCTGGCGCGGCGCCGAGGTGAAGAACATCCTGCGCTACGACCGCCACTTCCCCGGGGCCAAGGAGGTGCGGCTGGAGCAGAACTACCGCTCCACCGGCCACATCCTCGCCTGCGCCAACGGCGTCATCTCGAAGAACGCCGCCCGCAAGCCGAAGAAGCTCTGGACCAGCGCCGGCCCGGGCGACCCGGTGCGGGTGGCCGCCTGCGAGGGCGAGGAGGAGGAGGCCCGCTTCGTGGCCTCGGAGATCACCCGGCTGCGCGGCGAGGGGCGGCCCTGGAGCCACTTCGCGGTGCTCTACCGCCTCAACGCACAGTCACGGCCCATCGAGGAGGCGCTACGCGAGGCGCAGATGCCGCACCAGGTCCACGGCGGCTCTGCCTTCTTCGACCGGGCCGAGGTGCGCGACCTGCTCGCCTACCTCAAGCTGGTGGCCTCTCCCGAGGATGAGAACTCCCTGTCACGAATAGTCAACGTGCCGCCCCGCGGCATCGGCGACACCTCGGTGGAGAAGGTGCACGCCCACGCCGTGGCCCACGGCCTGCCGCTGCTGGAGGCCTTCCGCCAGGCCGAGCGGGTGGAGGGGCTGACCCGCGGCGCCCCGGAGAAGATCGCCGAGTTCGTGGCCCTGCTCGATCGGACCCGGGCCGCCTTCACAGGCGGTGAGCTGGTGGCCGCCGCGCGGCGGCTGGTGGAGGAGCTCGACCTCTACGCCTACGCCCGCAGCTCGGTCTCCTCGGCCGAGGCCGGGCAGCGCAAGGTGGACGGCATCGACGGCATCCTGCGTTCGCTGGAGTGGTCGCAGGGGCGCGACCGGAAGGTCTCGCTGGCCGCCTGGCTGCAGCGGCTGGCGCTCGACAGCCGGGAAGAGGAGGACCCTGCGGCCGAGGAGGGGATCTCGCTCATGACGCTGCACGCCTCCAAGGGGCTCGAGTTCCCGGTGGTCTTCCTGGTCGGCGTCGAGGAGGACCTGCTCCCTTGCGCCGGCATCCAGGGCGAGGCCCGCGACCTCGACGAGGAGCGGCGGCTGGCGTACGTGGGCGTGACCCGCGCCCGCGAGCTGCTCTTCCTGACCCGCGCCAAGCAGAGGGTGAAGCGCGGCAAGGTGCTGCCGCGGACCCCCTCCCGCTTCATCGAGGACCTGCCGGCCGACTCGCACGTGGTGGTCGACCCCAACGCCCAGGCGGCGACCCCAGCGGAGATCGCGGCCCACACCTCGAGCGGGCTGGCCGACCTGCGGGCCCGGCTGGCCGCGGCGGGCGGGACCGGCTGAGCGGGGAGCACGGAGCGGGACGGAGCGGTGCGCGGCGAGCCTCAGCCGACCAGGCGCAGCGCCGGCCCTATGGCGCGACCGCGGCAGAGCTGGACGCAGAGGCCGCAGCCGGTGCAGGTGGCCTCGTCGATCACCAGCGCCTCGCCGCCCACGTCGGCGATGGACCCGCAGGCCAGCTTCAGGCAGCTCCCGCAGCGGTTGCAGCGGCGCTCTTCGATGGAGATCGGGGCCTCGCTGGAGGTCTCTTCGGGCTGCGGCCGGGGGACGGGGAGGGGGAGGCTCACCGGGAGGACATAGCCAGCCGGCCGGGTTCCCGCCAGGGGCGGGCGGCGTGACCACGGCGGGGCTGGCGTTCGGCGGGGCACCCGTATAGATTGCGCCTCCCTCGCGGGCGACGGCGCAGCGCGCCGCTCCGTGGGGTGGCGACCCTTGACAAGGGCTCGTCGTTCCTCTACAACGCGCCTTCCAATTTTCCGGGAAAAGCAGGTCCTTACATGTCCAGAACGACGCACAGCGCCACTCGCGACGAGGCCCTCAAGGGCCGCGCCTGGTGGATCGTCGATGGCAGCGACCAGACGGTCGGCCGTCTCGCCACCCGCCTCGCTACCATCCTCAAGGGCAAGCACAAGCCCCTCTACACCCCGTCGCTCGACACCGGCGACTTCGTGGTGGTGGTCAACGCCGACAAGGTCCGCTTCACCGGCAAGAAGGAGACCGACAAGGTCTACTTCACCCACACCATGCGCCCGGGCGGCGAGAAGCTCACGCCCCCCGACAAGCTCCGCCAGAAGCACCCCACCGGTCCGCTCGTCAACGCCGTCAAGCGCATGCTGCCGAGGAGCGCGCTGGGCCGGCAGATGATGACCAAGCTGAAGGTCTACGCGGGCGCCACCCACCCGCACGCGGCGCAGAAGCCGCAGCAACTCGTCCTTTCGAAGTGAGGAACTGATGGCTACCCAGGTCCAGATCAACGTCGGCCGCCGCAAGGAGTCCGTGGCGCGGGTGCGCCTCATCCCCGGCACCGGCAACGTCACCATCAACGGCCGGCCCATGGACGAGTACTTCGGCCGTGAGACCTCCAAGATGATCCTGATCGAGCCGCTCAAGCTGGTCGACCAGCTCGGCAAGGTCGACGTCCTGGTCAACGCCAATGGCGGCGGGCTCTCCGGCCAGGCCGGCGCCATCCGCCACGGCATCAGCCGCGCCCTGGTGCGGATGAACGAGGAGTACCGGCCGGCCCTGAAGAAGGCCGGTTTCCTGACCCGAGATGCCCGCGCGGTCGAGCGCAAGAAGTACGGCCGCCCCGGCGCCCGCAAGCGCTTCCAGTTCTCGAAGCGCTAGCGCGCTCCACCGGGCCAGGTTCGGCTCGCTCTCGACGGCCGGCGCCCCCTGGGTGTCCGGCCGTCTGGCGTTTCGGTGGCCAGGCGGTATCGGCCGGCGCCGATATTGGACCGGCGCGGGAGGGGGGTGCTACCCTCCCGGGGCGATGGAACTGAACGAGATCCTCCAGGTCGCCCTCCGCGCCGGCGCCAGCGACATCCACCTCAAGGCCGGCCTCCCGCCCATGTTCCGGGTGGACGGCGGGCTGGTGCCGCTCAAGGACGCCCGGCGGCTGCCCCCGGAGGAGATCCAGCGGATGGCGCTCGGGATCATGAACGAGTACCAGCGCGAGAAGTACAAGCAGACCAACGAGGTCGACCTGGCCTACGGCGTCCCCGGGCTGGGACGCTTCCGCGTCAACATCTTCCAGCAGCGCGGCACCATCGGGGTGGTGCTGCGGGTCATCCCCTTCAAGATCCAGTCGATCGAGCAGCTCATGCTGCCCAAGATCCTGGAGAAGATCGCCGGCGAGCAGCGCGGCCTGGTGCTGGTCACCGGCACCACCGGCTCGGGCAAGTCGACCACGCTGGCAGCCATGGTCGACCACGTCAACGCCACCGAGACCTGCCACATCATGACCATCGAGGACCCCATCGAGTTCCTCATCCGCGACAAGCGCTCGATCGTGAACCAGCGCGAGGTGGGCGTCGACACCATGAGCTTCGGGCAGGCGCTCAAGAGCGCCCTGCGCCAGGACCCCGACGTGATCCTGGTGGGCGAGATGCGCGACCTCGAGACCATCGAGACGGCGCTCACCGCAGCCGAGACCGGCCACCTGGTGATGTCGACCCTCCACACCCTCGACGCCACCGAGACCATCAACCGGATCATCTCCGCCTTCCCCCCGTACCAGCAGAAGCAGGTGCGGCTGCAGCTCGGCTCGGTCCTGCGCGGGGTCATCTCGCAGCGGTTGGTGCCGCGCGCCGACGGCAAGGGGCGCGTGCCGGCCATCGAGGTGCTGCTCTGCACCAGCCGCGTCCGCGAGATGATCGAGGACAAGGACCGCACCAAGGAGATCACCGACGCCATCTCCCAGGGGCACGTCAGCTACGGGATGCAGACCTTCGACCAGTCGCTGATGTCCCTGCTCAAGTCGAACCTCATCAGCTACGACGAGGCACTCCGCCAGGCCACCAACCCCGACGACTTCGCGCTGCGGGTCTCCGGCATCAGCAGCACCAGCGACTCGAAGTGGGACGGGTTCGAGACCAGGGCCGAGCCGCTGGCGCCGGCCGCCGCCGCGCCGCGCCCGCCGGCCCCGCGCCCCACCCCCGGGCCGCCAGCCCAGCCCGGGATCGCCCTGGGCCGGGTGCAGCCGGCCAAGGCGCCGGCCCCCGAGACCCCTGGCGGTGGCGCAGCCGGTGGCGACGACGACTTCCAGATCGAGCGCTTCTAGGCGCCCCCGCGGGCCGCCGGAGGCGTCGCCGCTGGTGCGCGCCCGCGAGGTGGCGGTGCGCTATCTCGCCGCCGCGGCCCGCACCGAGCGCCAGGTGCGCGCCCGGCTCCAGAAGGCCGAGCTCTCCGACCAGGCCGACGCCGTGGTCGCCTGGCTGCGCGAGCTGCGCTACCTCGACGATGACGCCTACGCCCGGGCGCGGGCCCGGACGCTGGTCGCCTCCGGGCGGGTCGGACCGCGCACCGCCGAGCGGCGGCTGCTCCAGGCCGGG
Source organism: Anaeromyxobacter sp. (assembly GCA_025360965.1). Taxonomy (GTDB): domain Bacteria; phylum Myxococcota; class Myxococcia; order Myxococcales; family Anaeromyxobacteraceae; genus JADKCZ01. The sequence goes on from JANYBC010000164.1 coordinate 22,444, forward strand.
ATCGCCGCTGGCGCCGCCCGGGCGGCGGTGGCCGGGGCCCTGGTCGAGGAGGCGCCGGGTGGCGAGGCGGCGCAGTGCCGGGCGCTGGCGCTGCGGCGAGCCCGGGGGACCCCACTCGAAGCGCTCGACGCCCGGGCGCGCGGCCGCCTGGCCCGCTTCCTCCTCGGCCGCGGCTTCTCCGGCAGCGCCGTGGCCAGGGCGCTGGGGGGCTTCGAGGACCGGGACCTCGAGGAGGACTGACCCTACCCGGCGGCGGCAGGGCCCCCGGAGTGATGCACGGGGCGGGGTTCCAGGCTATGTTCCGGCCCCTCATGCGCTCCCGGATCCTCCTCGCCGTCCTGCTCCCGCTGCTGGCCTGCGCCAGCGGCCGCGTCTCGTTCACGGGCGAGATCCGGTACGCGAAGACGCCCGAGGAGAACTACGACGCCGGGCTCGACGAGCTCAAGCACGAGAACTGGGTCGAGGCCGGCAAGTTCCTCGAGCACGTCCGGACCAAGTACCCCTTCTCGAGGTTCGCCGCCCTGGCCGAGCTGGCGCAGGCCGACTCCAGGTTCCTGCAGAGCCGGTTCCCCGAGGCGGCCGAGGCCTACGCCGCCTTCGTCACCGCCCACCCGACCCACGAGCAGGCCGACTACGCCGCCTTCCGCGCCGCGCTCTCCCGCTTCAGCGACGCGCCCACCGACTTCATCTTCTTCCCGCCCGCCATCGAGAAGGATCAGAAGGCGCTGCGCGCCGCGGCCGACCTGCTCACCGCCTTCCTCAAGGAGCGGCCCAACGCCAAGCAGGCGCTCGAGGCGAAGAAGCTGCTCGGCGAGGCCCAGGCCAAGCTGGCCGGGCACGAGCTCTACGTCGCCGAGTTCTACTGGAAGCGGGAGCGCTGGGCCGGGGCCGCCATGCGCTACGAGGGGCTGGTGCGCGACTACCCGGGCACGCCGCAGGAGCCGGAGGCGCTGCTGCGGATGGGGCAGGCCTACGCCCGGCTCGAGGAGAAGTTCCGCTCCCAGCAGGCCCTGCAGAAGCTCATCGCCCGCTATCCGCAGGACAAGCGCCGCGGGGACGCGGAGAAGCTGCTCGAGCAGCTCAGGTAGCAGGGCACCGGATGCGTCCCGGCTCGGGTCGACGCGCCCTCGGAAGGCTGCTCCAGGCACGCCAGGGCGCCCCCTACCTCTTCCCGCTACTGCTGGTGCTGCTGGTGCTCGGCGCCGGCTGGTGGCTGCGGGACCTCACCCCGCGGCTGGCCGGCGCGGTGGCCGACCCCGAGACCCGGGTGCGCGCCGCGCTCTCACGCCAGCGGAGCCTCCACCTCTCCGACGTCTACGGCTTCAAGGCCGGCGGCACGCTCGAGCTGGCGCCGGTCCGCTTCGGCGATCTCGCCATCACAGTGGAGAATGAGCGGGCCCAGGTGGTGGCCATGGTCGAGGGCGACGGGGTCATCGAGTGGCGGCGCGGCCGGATCAAGGTCGGCTACATCGGCCGCGAGAAGTTCTCCATGACGCCGTGCGATCTCGGCGGCTGGTGCGCCGACGGGCGGCAGCTGGCCGAGCTGCGGCGGGTGCTACCGCTCCTCTTCCGGCGCATCGACGCCTTCAACGCCCGCGACGCGGCGGGTTACGGGCGGCTGGTGGGGGAGGGGTACCGGGGGCCGGGCGGCAAGGCGGCCGTGCTGGCACAGCTCGCCCGCGACTTCGGCCCCGGCCCGGGTGGCACCCTCACCGTGACCGCCTGGCAGCTCCGCATCGAGGCCGGGCGGGTGGTGGTCGGAGAGGACGAGCGGGTGCGCGTCGGCGACGGCCCCGAGGTGGCGCTGCGGGCCCGGCTGGAACTCAAGGAGGAGGGCGGGCGATGGGTCATCGTCGACGGCCTGATGTAGAGTCGGACATCCCGGGAGGACGGTCGACATGGACGAGACCCTGAAGCAGGCCCTGACGCTGGGGCGCGGCTACTACCTGAAGCGGGAGTACGCGCTCGCCGAGCAGTACCTCACCGAGGTGGTCGAGAAGAACCAGTCGTTCGCCGACGTCTACAACATGCTCGGCGTCATCTATCACGACCAGGGGCAGTACCAGAAAGCGCAGCGCTCCTTCGAGGCGGCGCTTCGCATCAACCCCGGCTACACCGACGCCGCGCTCAACCTCGCCGTCACCTACAACGACACCGGCCGCTACAAGGACGCGCAGGAGACCTACCGCCACGCCCTCTCCCGCTCCGGCGCCACCGAGACCAAGCTCGACCGCTTCGTGGCCGGCAAGCTGGCCAACATGTACGCCGACATCGCCGACGTCTACCTCTCCTCCGGGCTCTACACCGAGGCGGTGGCCGAGTACCGCCGGGCCCTGACGCTGGGGCCGACCTTCGTCGACATCCGGGCCCGGCTGGCCGGGGCCCTGCGCGACTCCGGTGAGCGCGACGCCGCCATGGCCGAGTACCAGGCGGTCATCAAGCAGAGCCCGACCTACGTGCCGGCCCGGCTCAACCTCGGCCTGAGCCTGCTGGCGGCCGGGCGCAAGGAGGAGGCGGCCGAGCAGTGGAAGGCGGTGCTGGCCATCAGCCCCGGCAACCGCAACGCCACCATGTACCTGGAGCTGGCCGAAGGACAGAAGCCGCAGGCATGAGCGAGCAGGAGAAGACCGTCCGGCTCACCACGCTCAGCCACGGCGCCGGTTGAGCCTGCAAGATCCGCCCAGCGGACCTGGCGCAGGTCCTGCGCCACCTGAAGCCCGTGCATGACGCCAACGTCCTGGTCGGCACCGAGACCGGCGACGACGCCGCCGTCTATCGCCTCTCGGCAGACCAGGCCATCGTCGAGACCGCCGACTTCTTCACGCCGGTGGTCGACGACCCCTACTGGTTCGGCCGCATCGCGGCCGCCAACGCCTTCTCCGACATCTGGGCCATGGGGGGCCGCCCGCTCTTCGCGCTCAACCTGGTCGGCTGGCCGGTCAAGACGCTCCCCCTCGAGCAACTGGCCGAGGTGCTGCGCGGCGGCGCCGAGACCGCGGCCCTGGCCGGCGCGCCGGTGCTGGGCGGCCACTCCATCGACGACCCGGAGCCGAAGTACGGCATGGCGGTCACCGGCCTGGTCCACCCCGACCGGATCCTGCGCAACGTCGGGGCCCGCCCCGGCGACCGGCTGCTCCTCACCAAGCCGCTCGGCTCGGGCATCGTCACCACCGCCATCAAGCGCGGGGTGGCGCTGGGCGGCCTGCTCGACGCGGTGACGCGGCTCATGGCTGAGCTCAACCGGGCGGCCGGCGAGGCGCTGGCGCAGAGCGGCGCGGTCCACGCCCTGACCGACGTGACCGGCTTCGGGCTGCTGGGGCACGCCTGGGGGATGGCCAGCGGCTCGGGCGTGGCCCTGCGCATCCGCTCGCAGGCGGTGCCGGTGCTCGACGGCGTCGTCGATCTGGCCGCCGCCGACGTGGTGCCGGGCGGCTCGCGGGCCAACCTGGCCTGGGTGCTGCCGCACCTTCGCGCCGACCCCGACGCGGCCCTGCCGCTCATCGTGCTGGCCGACGCCCAGACCAACGGCGGGCTGCTGGCGGCGGTGGCGCCGGAGCGCTCGGCCGGGCTGCTGGCGGCGCTGGCGGCGGCCGGCGTCAAGGCGACCGACATCGGCGAGGTGCTGCCCGGGTCACCGGCTCGCATCGAGATCGTCTAGCCCGCCATGATGTCCGCCCCGCTCCTCGCCGCCGCGCTGGCGCTCTCCGCCCCCACGCCCCCGGTGGCGCCGAAGCCGCCCGCCTTCGTGGTGGTGGTCGACCCGGGCCACGGCGGCGACCAGGACGGCGCCCTCTCGCCGGGCGGCGTGAAGGAGAAGGACGTGGTGCTGCAGATCGCCCGCCGGCTCCGGCCCAGGCTGGAGCAGCTCGGGGCCAGGGTGGTGCTGACCCGCACCGGCGACATCGGCGTGCCGCTCACCACCCGGGCCGCGGTGGCCAACGGCCTCAAGGCCGATCTCTTCGTCTCCATCCACTTGAACTCGATGCCGACCGCCGAGGGGCGGCGGCTCTCCACCGGCGTCGAGACCTACTTCCTCTCCGCCGACGCCAGCGACGCCAACGCCGCCGCGGCCGCGGCCCGCGAGAACGCCGACCGGCTGGCGGGTGAGCCGCTGCCTGACCCGGGTGACCCGGTGGCCGGCATCCTCCAGGATCTGGAGCAGGCCGCCGCCCTGGCCGGGTCCTCGCGGCTGGCCTACGCGCTCCACGAGCGGCTGGTGACGGCGCTCGGCTCCGAGGACCGGGGGGTCAAGCAGGCCCCCTTCTACGTGCTGGCCGGGGCCCGCATGCCGGCGGTGCTGCTGGAGGTCGGCTTCCTCTCCAACGCCGCGGAGTCGCAGAAGCTGCTCAGCGCCGCGCACCAGGAAAAGGTGGCCGGGGCCATCGCCGCCGGCATCAAGGTCTGGCGCGAGGCGGAGCGACGCAGGTAGCGCGCTTCCCCCGGCCCGACTAGGATGCGCGACCCTATGCGCACAGACGGCCGCGGCGAACGCGAGTTCAGGAAGATCGTCCTCGAGGCAGGCACCTCACGGTACGCGGAGGGCTCCTGCCTGGCCCGCTTCGGCGACACCCACGTGCTCTGCGCCGCCTCGGTCGAGGACCGGGTCCCGCCGCACGTCCTCGGCACCGGGGCCGGCTGGGTCACCGCTGAGTACGGGATGCTGCCCCGCTCCACCCACAGCCGGATGCGCCGCGAGGCGACCAGCGGCAAGCAGGGCGGCCGGACGCTGGAGATCCAGCGGCTCATCGGGCGTGCGCTGCGGGCCTCGATCGATCTCAAGGCGCTCGGGCAGCGGACCATCACCCTCGACTGCGACGTGCTGCAGGCCGACGGCGGCACCCGCACCGCCGCCATCACCGGCGCCTGGGTGGCCCTCTCCCTGGCGGTCCGGGCGTTGCACAAGGGCGGGAAGCTCAAGGCCGAGCCCATGGTCCGGAGCGTGGCGGCCATCAGCGTCGGCACCAAGGACGGGGTGGCGCTGCTCGACCTCGACTATGGCGAGGACTCGACCGCCGACGTCGACATGAACGTGGTGGCCACCGGCGACGGCAAGCTGGTCGAGGTGCAGGGCACCGCCGAGGGGCAGGCCTTCGGCCGCGGCGAGCTCGACGCCATGCTCGATCTGGCGCTCGAGGGGATCCAGCGGCTCGGCGCGCTGCAGCAGGCGGCGCTCAAGTAGCTGGGGACGGCGGACGTGGAGCTCTTCTTCGGGACCGGCAACGACGGGAAGCTGCGCGAGCTGCGGCGGCTGGTGGCCGGGCTGCCGGTGGTGGTGGTGACGCCCGCGGCACTGCCCGGCGGCCTGCCCGAGGTGGTCGAGGACGGCGCCAGCTTCCTCGAGAACGCAGAGAAGAAGGCCCGCGCCTTTGCCAGCGCCTCGGGGAGGGTCGCGCTGGCCGACGACTCGGGGCTCTGCGTCGACGCCCTCGACGGCGCGCCGGGGATCTTCTCGGCCCGCTGGTCGGAGGACGAGCTGCCCGGCCCGTTGCCGCGCGGCGAGCGCGACCTTCGCAACAACCAGAAGCTGCTGGCGGCGCTGGCCGGCCAGCCCAAGGAGCTCCGCGGGGCGGCCTACCTGGCGGTGCTCTGCCTGGCGGCGCCGGACGGGACCATCCTCGCCAGCGTGGAGGGGCGCTGCCGCGGGCGGATCGGGAGGGCGCCGCGCGGCGAGGGCGGCTTCGGCTACGACCCGCTCTTCGTGGCCGAGGGGAGGGCGCTCACCATGGCCGAGCTCCCGCCGTCCGAGAAAGACGCCCTGTCGCACCGCGGGGCGGCCTTTCGTGAGCTGAGGCCGGTGCTGGAGCGGCTCGCCGCCCTTGACGAAGCCAGGGAGAACCGCTAGTTACCACCCCCTCGGAGTGACCGGCTCGACCGGTCGGCCGGTAGGTTCCGGGGCGTAGCGCAGCCTGGTAGCGCGCCTGCCTTGGGCGCAGGAGGTCGTCGGTCCGAATCCGGCCGCCCCGATTCTTTGACAGACATGGAGGTGGCCGGGCCGCTGGTCGCACGCGGCGCCGGGGCAGCAACGTGGTCGCCTAATTTTACGGTGGGTATAGCTCAATCGGTAGAGCACTGGACTGTGGATCCGGGGGTCAAGGGTTCGAACCCCTTTACTCACCCTTTCTTGTCACTGAAGCGCCCGTAGCTCAGATGGACAGAGCAGCGGCCTTCTAAGCCGCTGGTCGGGGGTTCGACTCCCTCCGGGCGCGCCACTCGTGGCGCTGGCCCGCCAGCGCGGCGGTACCGTTGACAGCCCGGTCGGGCGCTGGTAGATCCGCGCCCCTTCGGCCATTCCGCAGAAGGTAGACGGGCGCGTAGCTCAACTGGCAGAGCAATGGACTCTTAATCCATAGGTTGAAGGTTCGATTCCTTCCGCGCTCACACAAGCAGGACCGAAGAACTCGAGGGCCCCCTGGACAACCAGCGGGGCCCTTCGTTCGTTCTCTCCCCACACGAGAAGAAGGGGGTAGGGGATCTCCTTCGAATCCAGCGGGAAGGACATCTCCAAGGGTCCCTGCAGGCTGTGGCCAGCCACGCGGAACCAAAGGTTCTAGTCATTACAGGCATTTATGCCGATCCGCCCTGTAAGGTAAAGGAGATTACCTTACGGTTGCGCCATGCCTTGGGGCTTCTACGGCCGGAACGACGAGCTCAACCGCCTCCAGGCGATCCTGGCGCGCAACCGTTGGTACTTCGTCAAGGTCACCGGGCGCCGGCGCATCGGCAAGACCGCCCTCATCCAGCGCGCACTCCAGAGCGGCCAGCGGGTCTTCTACGTCCAGGTCCCCGACTCCGGGCCGGTGGGCGTGCTCTCCGCCGTGGCCGACCAGATGGATACCTTCGAGATCCCGGCCTCCGACTTCCCGAGGCCGCGGTCCCTCCCGGAACTGGCGAAGCTCGTCGGCAACCTGGCGCGGGCCGGGTACGCCGTGGCGCTCGACGAGTTCCAGTATTTCAACCGCGAACGGCTGCGGGACTTCTGCTCCCTCCTCCAGGCCGAGGTGGACCTGCTCTCGGCCCGGGCCTCGCGCGTACCCGGCGGTCTCCTCGTGCTCGGCTCCATCCACACGGAGATGGCGGCGCTGCTCCAGGAGCGCAACGCTCCCCTCTACAACCGGACGACCGACGAGTTGGAGCTTGGCCACCTCGATGTGGCGTCGGTGCTCGAGATACTGGATCAGCACGCGACGGTCGAGCCCGAGCGGCTGCTCTTCCTCTGGTCCCTCTTCGAGGGGGTCCCGAAGTTCTACAGGGACTGCTTCGAGCAGGGCGTGCTGGGCAAGCCGCGTCGCGACCTGCTGGAGAAGGCGTTCTTCGCCTCCTCGTCGCCGCTGCGCACCGAGGCGGACAACTGGTTCCTCAAGGAGCTGCACGGCAGGTACGACGTCATCCTCAAGTTCGTGGCGCGCAGGCCCGGCTGCACAAATGGCGAACTGCTGGACCACGTCCGGCAGATGAGCGCGGACACCAAGGAGCAGGTTGGCGGCTACCTGAAGGTCCTCATAGAGAAGTACCGGATCATCGAGAAGCGGCTACCCATCTTCGCCAGGAAGACGCAGCGGCAAGGGCGCTACTACCTCACCGACAACTTCCTCCGCGCCTGGCTGGCTGCGCTCGCTTCGCCGGTCTCGGCCATGGCGTTCCGGCCGCTGGAACTCGTCGTGCGCCAGGCCGACGAGCGGCTCGCCGACGTGGAGGGGCCGGCGCTGGAGAAACTGGTGGGCACGCTCTACGAGGAGCGGAGCCGCAAGGGGATCGGCGACTTCGGCCTCACGGAGCGCGTCCAGGGCTACTGGGACCGCGCCGACACCGAGATCGACCTCGTTGCGGTCGCTGGGGAAGACCACGTCCTGCGGCTGGTGACCTGCAAGCGGTCGCCCGAGAAGCTGGTGGCCGACCTGCCGCGCTTCGACGGCCACATCACCAGGTTCGTGAGCGCCTCGCCGAAGTTCGGGGGGTGGAAGATCGAAAAGGTCGCCGTGTCGCCTGTGCTCGATCAGTCGGCCCGCCGGCGCATCGGGGAGCGCGGGTATGTCGCCCAGGACCTGGCCGATCTCACGGCCGGCCTCCGCGGCCACGGAAGGGGTGCGACGTGACCCAAGGATCTTGCCTCGCCTGGCTTGCCCGACGTGGACCGGGCCGATGAGGGCAGTTACTCGTCGAAGGACAGCGTGCTGAAGACAGCGTGCTGAAGGTCACCAACACCATCAACATGTGGCTCTCGATGAGCTTCGGGATGCTGGGCGGTGCGGACATGAAGAAGAAGCCGGTGGTCGCCCCCGACCGCTTCACCGCGAGGTGGTCGGCGGATTAGGGTGGTTGGCGGCAACTTCACGGAGGAGTGACCAGGTAAGGGCCAGTTCGGCAAGGTCGCTGCTCGAGCGACCGAGCTCATGGCCGCAGGCAAGTGCGGAGCAGCGACTGAAGCTTGGAAGGTTGCGGTGAAGAGCGAGTTCCCAGGGAAGACGGCCGCCCAGAAGAAGTCATCGCTACGGGACGACGTTGAAGTCCCAGCTGGCCTGGCCTGACTCTTAATCCATAGGTTGAAGGTTCGATTCCTTCCGCGCTCACACAAGCAGGACCGAAGAACTCGAGGGCCCCCTGGACATCCAGCGGGGCCCTTCGTGCGTCCTCCCCCAGGAGGCCCTCCAGCGACATAGGCGCGGCATGCTACCCGCCCCCCGTCTCCTCGTGACCGTGGCCGTGCCCGTGGTGAACATCCGGAGCATGTTCGTGCCCGTGAGTCACCGGAGCGTGGGCGTGCGCGTGGGTATGCTCGCCGGTGATCCTCGGCTCGTGGTGGTGGTCATGGTGCCCATCGCGGTGGTCGTGGGCGTGATCGTGGACCAGCGCCTCGTGACCATGCGGGTGCGCGTGTCGCTCGGTGGCGTGGAGCACCACGCCGGCGAGGAATGCCGCCGACGCCAGCCAGGTGGAGGCGCCGCCACGGTCGCCGAGGACCCAGCCGAGCGCCGCGCCGAGGAAGGGGCCGGCGGCGAAGACCGAACCGGTCCGCGCCGCGCCAATCCGGCGCTGGGCCAGAAGGTAGAAGCGCAGCGACAGGCCGTACCCGCTCGCGCCCAGGGCCAGGAGCGCGGCTGCCGCCACGGGTAAAGGCATCGGCTCCCCGATGATCACGGCGAGCCCGCCCGTGATCAGGCCGCCGATTCCACCCTTGGCGAGGACGACATCGAGCGGATCGGCCTCGGCGAGCCCCCTGGAGAGCGTGTTGTCCGCGGCCCATCCCGCGGTCGCCGCGACGACCAGGGCGACTCCGGTGAACGAGGCGGCCTCGCCACCGGCGCCGCCTGCGACCAACGCGCCGCCGGCCAGCATCAGGAGCATGGCGAGTCCGACTCGCCTGCCGACCGGCTCCCGGTAGAGCAGCCAGGCCAGGCCCGCGGTGAAGACGGCCTCGAAGTTGAGTACCAGGGAGGTGGCCGTGGGACCGGCCCGGCCGAGGCCCGCCACGTAGAGCGTGGGGGCGAGCACGGCGCCGAGCAGCACCACCAGACCGAGGCGCGACGCGTCGGTCCTCGCCAGCCGGCGGCCGGACCGCGGGACGAAGGGACGGGCCAGGAGGGAGATCGCCGCGGCTCCCAGGTAGAGCGCGGCGGCCACCGTCAACGGGCCGAGCCCCTGGCCGGCCCGGGCCACCAGCGGCGTCGTGAAACCAAACGTCACCGCGGCCAGCGCGGCGAGGCCGACGCCGGTGGCCATGGGGGAGCGCGTGTGGCTGGGCATGCGGCCAGGAGTCTGCCACGAGCAGGGGAGCGTGGAGGGGTACCCGAGGCTCGGCGCGAGCGGCGGGCCTTCGGGTAGAGTCGGTCGATGCTCATCGAGCTGGCCATCATCCTCGTGCTCATCGCCCTGAACGGCGTCTTCGCAGGCGCGGAGATATCGATCATCTCCATCCGGCGCAGCCGCCTCCAGCAGCTCGTCGAGGAGGGGCGGGTCGGGGCTCGGGCGGTCCAGGCGCTGCGAGACGTTCCGGAGCGGTTCCTCGCGACGGTCCAGGTGGGCATCACCGTGGTCGGCGCGACGGCGGCAGCCTTCAGCGGCGCCTCCATTGCTACCCGCCTGGCACACGTCCTCGAGGGCTTCGGATGGGGTGCCGAGACCGCAGAGGAAGTGGCCCTGGCCATCGTCATCGCCGGCGTGTCCTACCTCTCCCTCATCTTCGGGGAGCTGGTGCCGAAGTCGCTCGCTGCGCGCCGGGGAGGCCTATGCGCTCCTGGTGGCGCGGCCGCTCCAGGCGCTCGCCTGGTTCGGGCGCCCGCTGGTCTGGGTCCTCACGGCCAGCTCCAACGTCGTGCTGAAGCCCTTCGGGGACGCCACCTCGTTCACCGAGGCGCGTCACTCGACGGAGGAGTTGCAGCAGCTGGTGGAGGAGGCCGCGCAGGCGGGCTCGCTCGACGCCAAAAGCAGCGAGATCGCGGCACGGGCGCTCGACTTCGGCGATCTCTCGGCCGCCGCGGTGATGGTGCCGCGCAACCGCATCGTCGCGGTCCCGCGCAACGCGAACCAGGCCGAGCTGCGCCAGATCGTGCTCGGGGCGCACTTCTCGCGGATGCCCGTCTACGAGGGGACGCTCGACAACGTGGTCGGCTACATCACGATGCGCGACGTCCTGGCGGTGGCGTGGGAGAGGGAGGAGGTCGTGCTGGCGGACATCCTGCGGCCGGCGTTCTTCGTCCCCGAGTCCTCCAGCGCCGGGAAGGTGCTGCAGGAGATGCAGCGGCGGCGAGTCCCCTTGGCCATCGTCGTGGATGAGCATGGTGGCGTGGCCGGGCTCATCACGCTGGAAGACCTCGTCGAGGAGCTGCTGGGAGACCTGGCGAGCGAGGACGAGCGCTCCGACAGCCCGGTGCGGGTCGAGCCCGATGGGAGCGCGCTGGTCAGGGGCGCCATGGCCATCCGCGACGTCAACCGCGAACTCGGAATCGAGCTCCCCGAGGGAGACGGGTGGACCACCATCGGTGGGCTGTGCGTCGCCCTCGCCGGTGGCATCCCGCAGGCGGGCACTCGACTTCAGTCGGGCGACCAGACCCTGGAGGTCGTCGAGGCGAGCGCGCGAGCCGTCGGCCTGGTGCGCGTCAGGCACCGGGCGCCAGTCGCTCCCGTGTGAGCACACTGTTGCCGGTCGCCGGAGTCCTCACCAGGCAGGTCGACGCTCATCCTCTGGACCGGGGTGGAGAGCGCTGACATCGTGCTGATGGGGAGCGACCTCCTGAAGCTCGTCGAGACGGTGCGGGTCGCCAACAGAATACCGAGTGCGCCTCGGTCTTTCCCCGTGCTACCACCTGCCACCATGACCCCGCAGCGCTCTCTCTTCCTCGGTGACCTGGAGCAGGCCGTGATGGCCCGCCTCTGGTCGAGTGGTCCGCAGGACGTGAAGGCGTGCCACCTGGCCATCGGGAGGAGCCGGCGAATCACCCACAACACGGTCCAGTCCACGATGGAGCGGCTCTTCCGCAAAGGGCTGCTGCGCAGGGACAAGGTGAGCCACGCCTTCGTCTACTCGGCCATCCTCTCGCGCGAAGAGTACGGCGCCCAGCTGGCCCGCGACGGGGTCGCCGCTGCCGTGGGGAGCGCGGCGCCCGGTTCCCTGCTGGCGGCGTTCGTGGATCTGGCCGAGCGCATTGGCGACGAGGGCCTGAGCCGGCTCGAGCAGCTCATCGCCGCCCGCCGCGCGGCAGCCAGGGAGCGCCCGTGAGCCCCCTGCTCCGGCTCGGCTTCCTGTCGGCCACCACGGTGGTCCTGTGTGGTGGCGCGGTGGCCCTGCTGGCCTCCCTCGCCTACCCGAGGGTCCGGGCACACCTGGTGGCGCTGCCGCCCGAAGCCCGCGCCCGCTCGCCACCCGGTGGCATGGCTGGAGTGGGTGCTCCTCGCCGCAGCGGCACTTGGTGTCGGCGTCGTGGCGCTTCGTATCCTTCGGGCTCAGTTCGCCACCTGCGCGCCGTCTCGGCGCTGCTGAGGATCGCTGGCCAGGGGGTCCACGAGGGCGGGCCAGTGGCGTCGACCGAGCCGCTCTCCGTCACGGCCGGCCTGCTCTGGCCGCTGGTGCTGGTGTCCGCGGAGCCCTGGAGCGGCTCTCTCCCATCCTCATGACGGCGCTGGCCACCGGCCTGGGGCTCGTCCCGCTGGCCCTCTCCGGCGGCAGCGCCGGCAGCGAGATCGAGACCCCCATGGCCATCGTCATCCTCTGTGGCCTGCTCACCGCGACGGCGCTCAACATGTTGGTGGTGCCGGCGCTCTACCTGCGCTTCGGCGGGGTGAAGGAGCGCATCGCACGGCTCGCGCAGAGCGGGGTGGCGCCGTAGGCGGCAGCCTTCTCACTCCCGGAAGCAGCACCGATTCCGAAGCTTCGAAGGCCTCCCTGGGGTGGATTCGGTCCGGGCGGGATATCTTCATGCCGTGATCCAATCCCTCCTCGCCCACTTCGGCCACCTGGCGCTCTTCGGTCTGCTGGTCCTGGGGGGCCTGGGGGTCCCCGTGCCCGAGGAGATCCTCCAGCTCACGGCCGGCTATCTGGCGCGCCGCGGCGTGCTGCAATTCTGGCCCACGGTGGCGGCCGCCTGGCTCGGCATCGTGGCGGGCGACGGCCTGTACTTCCTGGTGGCGCGCCGGCACGGGCCACGGCTGCTGGAGAGCCGCCAGGTGGCGCGCTGGCTGACGCCCCGGCGGCGCGCCTTCCTGGAGCGCCACTTCGCCCGGCACGCCGTGCTCACCATCATGGTGGCCCGCCACGCCTCCGGCTTCCGGCTGCCGGCCTACGCGCTGGCGGCCGTGCACGGGGTCGGGCTCCGCACCTTCCTGCTCGCCGACGGGCTCTCGGCGCTGGCCTCGGTGCCGCTGGTGGTCTGGCTCGGCTGGTTCTTCGCCGGCCACATCGAACAGCTGAAGCGCGACCTCCACGAGGCCGAGCTGCTGGTCGCGGCCGGGGTCGTCGTCCTCCTCGCCGCCTGGTGGATCCTCCGGTCGGTGCAGGCGCGGCGCGCGGCACGGGAGCGCGCCGAAAAGGAGCGCGCTGAAGGGGAGCTCTAGCCAGGTCGCATCGCGACACCCCAGGCAGGAGCCATTCCGTCCCGCGGCTCAGCGCGCCGTCGCAGAGGCGCTGTCGGCGGGCGGCGCCGGCAGATCGACGCCGAGCAGGTCGAGGAGGCCGGTGATGATGGTGAGCGGATGGGGCGGGCAGCCGGGGACGTAGAGGACCGGAACCTCTCGCCCCAGGAACTCCCGGGCCAGCACCGTCGAGCCGGCATAGGGCCCGCCGGAGATGGCGCAGGCGCCGACGGCGATGACGAACTTCGGCGCCGGCATCCCCTCCCAGGCCAGCTCGAGCGCGCCCCGCATGTTGGCGGTGAGCGGTCCGGTGACGACCAGCCCGTCGGCGTGGCGGGGCGAGGCCACGAACTCGATGCCGTACCGGCCCAGGTCGAAGTTGACGTTGCCGAGCGCATTGAGCTCGAGCTCGCACCCGTTGCAGCCGCCGCTGGAGACCGAGCGAAGCTTGAGCGAGCGGCCGAACAGGTCGGCCAGCGCCCTGGCCACGGCAACGGCCGGGCGCCCCGGGCGCCTCTCCTCGAGGACCAGTCCGGTCGGCGAGTCGCAGGCCATGCGGTGTTCGGGCGTGAACTCGATGCGGCCCTCCGGGCAGGCCAGCGCGCACTCCTCGCAGAAGATGCAGCGCCCCAGGTCGAGCCTCAGCGGGGCCAGGGTGATTGCGGTGGTCGGGCAGACGTCGAGGCAGGCGCGGCAGCCCTCCGGGCAGGGGTCACCCTGCAGGACCGGGAGGCCCCGGAAGCCGCTCGGCACGGCGGCCCGCAGGTCGGGGACGTACTGGCGTCCTTGCGAAGCTCGAACCCTGATCGCCTTCAGCATGGAGCGGTCACCTGGTCAGAGATCATGGCCACAGTAGGAGAGGTCGAAGCTCTTGTTGCAGATGGGGAAGTCCGAGATCTCGTTGCCTCGGACCGCCAGGGCCAGCCCGTGCCAGTTGCGCAGCGACGGGTCCTGCACCTTGTAGGTGCGCAGCGTCCCCTCGGCGGTGGTCTCCAGGGCGTGGACCACCTCGCCTCGCCAGCTCTCGCGGAGGCCGATGGCGAGGGTCCGCGGCGCCAGCGGTCCGATCGGCCGGGCCGAGCGCACCACCCCCGGGTGGGCGTCGAGCGCGGCTCGGATCCAGCCGATCGAGGCGTCGATCTCCCGCATGCGGACCAGCGCCCGGGCCAGGCAGTCGCCCACCGGCTCGACCACCGTGGCGATGGGGAGCCGCGCGTAGAGCGCGCCCGGCAGGTCGCCGCGCAGGTCGACCTCCAGACCGCTGGCCCTGGCCGTGGCGCCGACCATCCCGAGCTCCAGCGCCTGGGCGTGCGTCAGCGTCCCGACCCCGGCGAGGCGGTGGCGCACGCTGGAGGAGGAGCGCATCCGGTCGTTGATGATGCCGACGTCCTGCTTGAGGAGGCCCAGCGCGGCGCGGACGGCGTCGGCCACGCCACCGGCCAAGGCCCCGCGGATGGCGCCTGGCCTCACCCAGCCGCGCCCGAAGCGGCTGCCGCAGACCAGCATGGTGGTGTTGATGATGGTGGTCCGCAGCCGGCCATAGGTGGCGGCCCCCTGGAGGAAGGCGACGTCGTTGGCCATCCCCGAGAGGCCGGCCAGGTGCATGGCGATGCGCTCCAGCTCCAGGCCGATGCCGCGAGAGGCATCGACGTCGGGAGCTGCGGCCAGGCCGGCCAGGGCCTCGAGCGCGTCCGCGGAGGCCCAGGCGTGGGCCACGCTGGCGTCGCCGGCGATGGTCTCCACCAGCGGGGTCAGCATCCTGGGATCGGCGCGCAGCAGCAGCGCCTCGACGCCGCGGTGCTGGTAGCCGAGGTGGACCTCCAGGTGGTGCACGGTCTCGCCGAGGCACATGAAGCGGAAGTGGCCCGGCTCGATCACGCCGGCGTGGATCGGCCCGACCGCGACCTCGTGCACCTCCTTCCCGTCCAGCGAGTAGAAGGGGTAACCGGTCATGCCGGAGGGGCCGGGCGAGGGGAAGCGGACCGGCTTGAGCCAGGGGTGGGAGTGCGGCACCACGCCGTGCTGCTCGTGGATCTCGCGCTCGAAGACGTGGAGCGCCGGGTAGGCGGGGGTGAGCGCGCGGAAGCCCTGGCTCCGCGGAACGTCGGTCCGGAGCACCTCGATCCGGCCACCGGCCTCCAGCGCCAGCGTCAGGGTCAAGGCGGCCGGATCGTCGGCCGGCTGGCCGAAGAAGGCCAGGGCCCTCGCCCCAGCGCCCAGGCGAATGGCGGCGGCGTCGAAGAAGGGGCCGGTGGGGAGCCCGAGCGAGGCCACCGGGGCGATGAAGGTGGCGGTGGTCACGGGGCCCCCAGCGTGAAGGCGACCTGGCGGAAGAGGGCGTTGACCGGCGCCGGCAGGTAGATGCCCATCGCCAGCAGGGCGCAGAGGAAAGCCACCTTGGGGAAGACGGTGGCGATGGTCTGGCTGGCCCAGTTCACCTTCTTCTTCGGCTCGCCCCAGATCATGGGGAAGACCGAGCGGCCGGTGGCGATGAAGGTGACGGTGAGGATGGCGCAGAAGGCGGCGAAGACCACGAAGTGCCCGGCGCTGATCAGCCCGCTCATGATGATCAACTCGCCGAGGAAGCTGCCGAAGGGCGGGAAGCCGAGCAGGGCGAAGGTGCCGACCGTGAAGAAGAGGCCGCTGTAGGGCATGTCCTTGATGAGGCCGGAGACCTCGGTGACGTCCTCGGTCTTGTAGTGGGCCTCGATCTTGCCGGCGGTGAGGAAGAGGATGGCCTTGATGAAGGCATTGCTGACCGCGTAGAGCACCACGCCGTAGGCGGCGCTCCCGCCGATGGCCAGGCCGACCGCGATGACGCCGCCGTGGTTGAGCGAGGCGAAGGCGATGAGCTTGACGTAGTTGCGGGTGGTGATGATCCCGAAGGCCGAGAGCCCCATGGTGGCGAGGCCGAGGGTGAGCAGGATGGGCCCGACCAGGGCCCGGTCGGTGGCGCCGTAGGCCTGCAGCAGCCGGAGCACCGCCACCAGGGCCACGTTGAACTGCACCGCGCCCAGCAGCGCAGTCACCGAGGGTGAAGAGGCGTGGTAGGTCTCGGGGAGCCAGGTGTGCATGGGCGCCAGGCCGAGCTTGGTCCCGTAGCCGAGCAGCAGCAGCGCCAGCCCGACCCGCCGCCAGGTCTCGGGGGGTTGGCGGGCCGCCTCGCCCAGGCCGTCGAGGAAGAAGGAGATCTCCTGTCCGCCCCGCGTCTCCAGGCCGTGCGCCAGGCAGGCGAAGCCGAGCAGGCTCAGGGCCAGGCCGACCGAGGAGAAGAGGAAGTAGCGCCAGGAGGCGCGGAGGCGCACCGGCGTGGAGCGGAACTGGATCAGCGGCACGGCCGCCAGGGTGGTCCCCTCCACCAGCGCCCACATGGCGACGGCGTGGTTGGAGAGGATGGCGAGGTTGGCGGCGGCGATGAAGAGGAGCGAGAAGCCGGTGAGCCGCTCGATTCCTTCGCGCAGCTCGGGGGTGTCGCGGACCCGCGTCCAGAGGTAGGTGGCGACGCCGAGGAAGACCAGGTTGACCACCAGCAGGAAGAGCCTGGAGGTGGCGTCGAGGACGAAGTAGCCGGCGCCGAAGACCACGGTCTCGGCGGCCGGCGACGCGAAGGCCAGGTAGAGGGCCAGCGTCACGTTGGCGGCCCCGACCATCAGCAGCAGGTTGAGGATCCATGGGCGGTAGGGGTGGGCCTCGGCCCGGAGCGCTCCTCCGCCGGGGAGCATGCTGGCGATCAGTTCCTTCACGCCGCCCGCTCCCGCGTCGGCCGGTCCGGGCCCTCGGCGCCGACCGTGCGCAGGAAGCCGCCCAGCGTCAGGACCGAGAGGAAGAGGACCGCGGTCACCCCGAGTTGGACCGGGAGCCCGGGCTCGGACCCGGCCGCCAGCTCGAAGAGGGCGATGGCGTACTCCACGCGAAGCAGGCCGAGGACCTGCCCGAAGGTGCTGGTCTGGGTGGCCAGCACCAGCAGGCCGAGCAGCAGGCCGGAGGTGGCGACCGCCACGTGGGTGGTCATCACCCCGCCGGCCGGATGGAGCATGACCGCGAAGCGGAAGCCGACCAGCACCAGCGCGCCGGCGATGGTCCAGGAGAGCAGGTTGGCAGGGATGGCGTCGCGCCGATCCGGACCGCCCTGCTCGCGCATGGTGGCGAAGAGGTGGCGGGGGACGAACCAGGTGCGGAGCACCAGCAGGTCGAGCAGCAGCAGCAGGCTGGGGAGCGAGAAGTTCCAGCCGTGCTGCGCCACCACGGCGGTCATGAGCAGGCCCTGCAGGCCGAGCCCGACCAGATTGAGCCGCCAGGAGGAGGTCAGGAGCGGCAGGACCATCACCACCAGCAGGGTGATGAGCAGGTAGGTCACCGGCTCCCCCCCTGCATCCAGGCCGTGGCCAGCAGCGCCACGGCCGCCGAGACTCCGCCCACCAGCACGTACTGGGGGATGACCTTGAGCTTGAGGCGGGCCACCAGCGACTCGACGAAGCCGACCGCCACGGCCACCCCGAAGGTCAGCACCAGGTTGACCGCCACCGCCAGGGCCGGCGCGCCGGCGGCTCGCACCGGGTTGAGCAGGCCGGCGATGAGGGCCGCGCAGAGTGTCAGCTTCATGGCCGAGGCGTACTGGACCGCGGCGAGGTCGGGGCCTGAGTGGTCGAGGACCATCACCTCGTGGACCATGGTGAGCTCGAGGTGGGTGGCCGGATCGTCCACCGGCACCCGGGCCGTCTCCACCTGCAGCACGATGAAGAGGGTGAGCAGGGTCCCCAGGCTGGTGACGGCCTGCGCCGGCGAGCCGAAGCCGACGTCGAGGAGCCCGGCGAAGGAGGTGGTGCCGGTGGCCGCCGCCAGCGTGCCGAAGGCGAGGAAGAGGGCCGGCTCGAGGAGGGCGGCGTAGGTCGCCTCCCGGCTGGCCCCCATCCCCTCGAAGGAGCTCCCGGTGTCGAGCGCCGAGATCATCAGGAAGATGCGCCCCAGCCCCCAGAGGTAGGCGAAGACCACGAAGTCGTACGGGAAGGAGAGCGGGGCAAAGCCGCCCAGCAGCGGCGCCAGCAGGCCGGAGACCAGCGTGGTCGCCAGCAGGACCAGCGGCCCGGCGGCGAAGAGCCCGGTGGTGACGGCGCTGTAGACGGGGCGCTTCCGCAGCAGGCGGCGCAGGTCCGAGAAGCCCTGCAGCAGGCGGGGCCCCTTGCGCCCGGCCCAGAGCGCCTTGGTCCGGTTGATCACCCCCACCATCGGGACCGGGAGCAGCAGCAGCGCGGCGAGGTGCGCCAGGGTGACCAGCGGGGTCATCGCCCGCCTCCCGCCCCGGTGACCAGCATGCCGACCACCACCACCACCACCACCAGCCCGGCCGCCAGCGAGAAGCGCGGCTCGACGGGGATGCGGCGCGCCAGCCGGACCACCAGGTTGTCCCCGTCGCCGATCGCCTCCAGCATCCGGTGCTCCACCACGTCGATGCTCTGGGTCTGGAGCAGATCGCCGGCTCCGGGGAACGGGCCGGAGGGGAGCCGCTCGCGCCGCCGCTGCTGCAGCACGGTGGAGAAGACCCCGGCGAACTGCGCCGAGAAGGAGGCGCCGGTGTACTGCATGCGCGGCGTGGCGCCGACGTAGCCGCAGCCCCAGGTGACGTGGCGCGGCGCCGGGGCGCCCCGCAGCAGCCAGCGGCGAAGCAGGAAGAGGGCCGCCAGGACCAGCAGCAGCAGCAGGGCGACCCGCTGGACCGGGTCGAGGAGCCGGGCCGCCTCGAGCGTCGCCGCCGGCCCGGCGCCACTCGCGCCGGCGAGGAAGAGACGGACCGGGCGGTCGACGAGTGCGAGCCCGAGCCCTGGCAGCAGGCCGAGCGCCAGCAGCCCGGCGGCGTGCGCCAGCATGGGCAGGCGCATCCAGGCCGTGACCTCGCCGTCGCAGTGGACTGCCGGATCGCGCGCCGTGCCGAGGAAGACCAGCCCGAAGGCGCGCGTCATGGCCAGGGCCGAGACCCCACCCACGAAGGCCAGCAGCGCCGCCGCGGCGATGAAGGTCCCGCGCTCGATGCCGGCGGGCGCGGCCTCGTTGACGAGCCCGCCGTAGATGAGGAACTCGCTGATGAAGCCGTTGAAGGGCGGCAGCCCGGAGATGGCCAGGCCACCGAGCAGGAAGAGGCCGGCCGTCCAGGGCATGCGCCGGGCCAGTCCCCCCAGCCGCTCCAGGTCGACCGAGTGGGTGGACCGGTAGACGGCGCCCGCCGCGTAGAAGAGCAGGCACTTGAAGAAGGCGTGGTTGAGGAGGTGGAGGATCCCGCCGGTGAAGCCGAGCGCCACCAGCGCCGGCTGGTGCCAGGCCAGCCCCAGGTAGCCGACGCCGAAGCCGATGCCGGCGATGCCGACGTTCTCGGTGGAGGAGTAGCCGAGCAGCCGCTTCAGGTCGCGCTGGCTGGTGGTGTAGAGCGCACCCATCAGCGCCGAGAGGGCAGAGAACCCGATCACGTACCAGCCCATCCAGGCGTCGGGGGTGCCGAGCAGCAGGGTGAAGCGCAGCAGTCCGAAGAGGCCGGCCTTGTGGATGACCCCCGACATCAGCGCCGAGACGTGGGCGGGGGCGGCGGCGTGGGCCCGCGGCAGCCAGGTGTGGAAGGGGAAGAAGGCCGACTTGAGCCCGAAGGCGGTGACCAGCAGCACGAAGGTGACGTCGCGCAGCGAGCTCGGGACCCGCAGGAAGGCCTCGAACTGCTGGAAGTCCATCGACCCGGTCTGACTGTGCATCACCATGAAGGCGGCCAGCAGGAAGAAGAGGCCGATGTGGGTCGAGACCAGGTAGTTGAAGCCGGCGAAGCGGACCTTCTGGTTGCGGTAGTCCCAGACCACCAGCAACCAGGCGGCCACCGCCGCGATCTCCCAACCCAGCAGGAAGGCGAAGGCGCTCTCCAGCGTGTAGATCATCACGAAGGAGAGCGAGGTGACGTTGAGGAGCGCGAACTGCACGCCGGCGTTGCGGGTCTTGAACCAGGGCCGCAGGTAGCCGAAGGCGTAGACGGTCCCCAGCAGCGTCATGGGCAGCGACCAGGCCAGGAAGAAGGCGCCCAGCGGATCGAGGTGCACGGCGATCAGGTCGACGGGGTAGGACCAGGCGGCGCTGCGCCGGAAGTCGCCGCCACCCAGCAGCACCGGGAGCACCCTGGCCAGCACCAGGACGGTGGCGACCGACTGCGAGGCGATGGCGGCCCAGGCGCGCTGGTGATTGTCGCGCAGCGCCAGGACCAGCGCGGCGCCGAGGAGGAGCACCAGGGCGCCAGCCAGGATCAGGGTCATCGCTCCAGACCCTTCGAGGGCGCCATTAACAGGCCATGCCGATACTTCCGCATCTCATCACTTTCTCCGGGAGCGGCACTCTAGTGCCTCCGGGGTCCGCAGACCAGATCGCCGCGGCGCAGGCCCGGCAGCCCGTGCACTTCGCCTTGGCGCGTCCTGCCGGAGTCCGGTAGCGTCTCACCCGGAGAGCGAGGGCTGGGCGCACCATGAGCCTGTTCCTGATCGTCGCGGCAAGCTGCGTGGCCGCGGCCAGCGGGGGGTGGGCCCTCGCGCTGCGCCGCCGCCCGGCCCTGGCGCAGCGGCTCGCCACCGGCACGCTGGGGCTCGGCGCCCTGCTCGGCCTGGCCGGCGCGGTGCTGGCGCTCTCCGGGCAGGAGGCGGCCTGGTCGGCGCCCTGGCCGGCGGTGCGCGCCTCCTTCTCGCTCCGGGTCGACGCCCTCTCCGCCCTCTTCCTGCTGCCGGTCCTCGGGCTCCCGGCGCTGGCCTCGGTCTACGGCCTGGGGTACTGGCCGCAGGCCGCGCACGGCGCCAGGTCGATCCGGCTCCAGCTCTCCTTCGGGCTGGTGACGGGGGCCATGACGCTGGTCTGCGTGGCCGCCAACGCGGTGCTCTTCCTGGTGGCCTGGGAGGTGATGGCGCTGGCCGGCTTCCTGCTGGTCCTCACCGAGCATGAGAAGCCGGAGGTGCAGCGCGCCGCCTTCGTCTACCTGGCCTCGGCGCACGCCGGGAACCTGGCGCTCTTCGCCCTCTTCGCCCTGCTGGGACGCCTGGCCGGCTCCTTCGAGTTCGCCGCCATGGCCGGGCTCGACGGCGGCGGGCCGCTGGCCGGCTGGGTCTTCGGGCTGGCGCTCTTCGGCTTCGGGCTCAAGGCCGGCCTGGTGCCATTCCACTTCTGGCTGCCCGGCGCCCACGCCGTGGCGCCGAGCCACGTCTCGGCGATCCTCTCCGGGGTGCTGCTCAAGACCGGCATCTACGGGCTGCTGCGGGTCACCGGCTTCTTCGAGGCGACGCCGGCGGCCTGGGGGGGCACGCTGCTGGCGGTGGGGGCGGCGTCGGCGATCCTCGGCGTGGCCTTCGCGCTGGCCCAGCACGACGTGAAGCGGCTGCTGGCCTATCACTCGGTGGAGAACATCGGAATCATCGCCATGGGGCTCGGCCTGGCGCTGCTGGGGCGCGCCAGCGGGAGCCCGGCGCTGGTGGTGCTCGGCTTCTCCGGCGCGGTCCTCCACGTCGTGAACCACGCCCTCTTCAAGGGGCTGCTCTTCCTCGGCGCCGGCGCCGTCCACCACGCCACCGGGACCCGTGAGCTCGACCAGCTCGGCGGCCTCGGGCGCAGCATGCCGATCACCGCGGCGCTCTTCCTGGTCGGCGCGGTGGCCATCTCCGGCCTCCCACCGCTCAACGGCTTCGTCTCGGAGTGGCTGGTGTTCCTCGCCGCCTTCCAGGCCGTGCTGGCCCCGGGTGCTGGGGTCGGACCGCTGGCCGGCCTGGCGGCGCCGGCGCTGGCGCTGGTCGGCGGGCTGGCCGCCGCCTGCTTCGCCAAGGTCTACGGCACCGCCTTCCTCGGCCACGCCCGCTCGCCCCACGCCGAGCGGGGGCACGAGGCCTCGCCCGCCATGCTGGTCGCGATGGGCGCGTTGGCGGCGTCCTGCCTGTCGATCGGCCTCCTCCCGGCCGCCTGGCTCCCCGCCTTGACCCGCGCGGCCGGTGACTGGTCGCGCCTCCCCGCCGCAGCGCTGGGCGGCCCGGCCCAGGAGGCCGCGCGGTCGGCCTGGCGGGTGAGCCTGGTCGCGCTGCTGTTGCTGGCGCTGGTCGGGCTGCTGGCGGCGTGGCGCCGGGTCCGACTCGGCAGCGTCCAGCCGTCGGCGCCGACCTGGGGCTGCGCCTACGCGCACCCGACGGCCCGCATGCAGTACACCGGGTCCTCCCTCGCCGAGCAACTGGTGGTCCGCCTCGGCTGGTTCTTCTTCCCCCGCATCCAGGTCGAGCCGCCGGCGGGGCTCTTCCCGCGCCACGCCTCCTTCGGCTCCCAGGTGCCCGACACGGTCCTCGACCTGGCCATCCTCCCGGCCCTCGACTCGGGCGTCCGCGGCGCCGATCGGCTGCGGGCCCAGTTCGGCGGCCGGGTGCAGTCGAAGGTCATGCTGGTCATGCTCGGCGTGCTCGGCCTGCTCGCCTGGCTGGCGCTCGGGGGGCAGGGGTGATCCTCGCCGTGCTCCAGCTCGTCGCCTTCCTGCTCCTGGCGCCGCTCCTCCCCGGGGTGGTGGGCCGGGTCAAGGCCCTGGTGGCGGGGCGCCAGGGGCCGCCGCTGCTCCAGCCCTGGCGCGACCTGGTCCGGCTGGCCGGGAAGGGGGCGGTCTACAGCCGCACCGCCACCTGGGTCTTCCGGGCCGGCCCGGTGGTCGGGCTGGCGGCGATCCTGGCGGCCGGGCTGCTCCTGCCGCTCGGGGCGCCCGCGGCCACCATCGCCTTCGCCGGCGACTTCGCCCTGCTGGCCGGGCTGCTCGGGCTGGCGCGCTTCGTCACCGTGGTCGCGGCGCTCGACACCGGCTCCTCCCTGGAGGGCATGGGGGCGGCCCGCGAGGTCACCTTCTCGGCGCTGGCCGAGCCGGCCCTCTTCCTCGGGTTCCTCTCCCTGGTGCGCTCGACCGGGGGGCTCGACCTGACCCACCTGCTCGGCGATGGCCTGGCGGCCGCCTGGCAGGCCGACAGCTCGGCGCTCCTGCTGGTGGCGCTCTCCATCTTCGTGGTGGCGCTGGCCGAGAACTCGCGCATCCCGGTGGACGACCCGGCCACCCACCTCGAGCTCACCATGATCCACGAGGTGATGGTGCTCGATCACTCCGGCCCCGACCTGGCCCTCATCCAGTACGGCGCGGCGCTCAAGCTCTACCTGTTCGGCGCGCTGGTAGTGAAGCTGGCGCTCGGCGCGCGCTTCGCCGACCCGGGCGCCGCCTTCACCGCCTTCCTGGCCAGACAGCTGGTCTTCGCGCTGGTGCTCGGCCTGGTGGAGTCGACCATGGCCCGGCTGCGGCTGGTGCGCGTGCCGCAGCTCCTCATCGGCGCCTCGGTCCTCTCCGG
>JANYBC010000057.1 GCA_025360965.1 Anaeromyxobacter sp.
GGCTGGTTGGCTCGTTCACACCAACGGTAGATCACCCGCCGCTCTCCTCGTCAACCACCTGCCCCGTCGCCATCTTCTGGGATCGCCTGATACTGGCCAGGTCCCTCGTCTGCTGCGCCCACTTGCCCGTCGTTCCGCTCAAGCCGAAGTCCCTGTCTGAGGTCAGGGCCCTTCCCCCGTACCGCAGCCAGAGGGAACCATGACCGAACGCCGCCTGACCATCCTGCAGCTCAACGATCTGCACGGCTACCTCGAGCCACACCCCGAGGCCTTTCGCGGCCGGGGCAAGTTCGACTACCGGACCTGCGGCGGCCTGGCGCGCATCGCCACCATCTTCACGCAGGTGCGCGCCGAGCGCCCCGGCCAGGTGCTGGCGCTGGACAACGGCGACACCTTCCACGGCACCTTCGTCGCCGGGCAAGCCCGTGGCGAGGCGATGCTGCCGCTGATGAACGCACTTGCTTTCGATGCGATGACTCTGCACTGGGAGTTCGCCTACGGACCGGCGCAGGTGCGCAAGCTCGCGGCCGGGCTGGGGTACCCTGCTCTGGCGATCAACATCTACGACCAGGCGTCGGGCCAGCTGGTCTTCGCCCCGAGTTGCGTGATCGAGCGCGGCGGCTTGCGCATCGGCATCGTCGGCATCGCCTCGGACAACGTGCTGCTCGACGCCATCGCCGCAGCGGCTGGCACACGCCTGGCGTTCTCCAATGGCTGGCGCTACGGCGCGCCGATCTTGCCGGGCAACGTGACGATGGAGCACCTGTGGAACATCGTGCCCACCCATCCGCCGATCTCCACCGTCGAGCTCACCGGCGAGGAGCTGCGCTCGATGCTGGAAGCCAACCTGGAGCGCACCTACTCTCCCGACCCGTACTGCCAGATGGGTGGCTTCGTCAAACGCTGCCGCGGCCTGAACCTCTACTTCAAGATGGAGAACCCCAAGGGCCAGCGCATCGAGGACCTGCTGGTCGACGGCGCGCCGATCCGGCCAGACCGCACCTATCGCGCCGCCATGCTGGGCGAGCAGGGCGTACCGAAGAAGTACGGCCGCAACCGGCAGCGGATCGAGCTCGATGCGATCGAGTCCCTGCAGCGATGGTTCGCGCGCGGCCGCCAGGTGCGCGGCGGTCGGCGCGGCAGCGTGGTGGCCATCTGATCGGCGTCACCCGGGTGGCCTGCGCGCCAGCTCCGGTTGGGTGGCGCCGTGACCCGGCACCAGGACCGGCTCTGGGAGCGTCAGGGCAGCCCCGGTTCGCATCCAGGACGGATTCGTGAACCTTTCCTCAGGCCTGCGGCTCTCGATAACCAAGGGGTGGACCATGGCGCAGGACCGAAACCCGGATGAAGAGGCCGCAGCGTCCCTCCGTGCGCTGGACAAGGAGGCGCTGATCCGGATCGTGCTGGATGATGCCAAGAACTGGCTCGCCCACGACGGCCTCTGGTTCCAGGCCATCGAGAAGTCCCACGGGATGGATGTGGCCATCGAGGCCGACCGGGCCGCCTGGGAGAAGTTCACCGTGGTCGAGGCGCGGCGGATCATGGAGCGGCTCGGCCTGCGCCCCGGCGGCGGGATCCCCGCGCTCCTCGAGTGCATGCAGCACCGCCTCTATGCACGCCTCAACATCCAGGAGGCGAGCGAGGTGACCGAGGACCGGGCCGTCTTCACGATGCGCGACTGCCGGGTGCAGTCGGCCCGCCGGCGCAAGGGGCTCCCCGACTTCCCCTGCAAGAGCGTGGGGATTGTCGAGTACACCGAGTTCGCCAGGGCCGTCGATCCCCGCATCCAGACGCGCTGTCTCGCCTGTCCGCCCGATCCCCACCCGGGCGACAGCTGGTGCCGCTGGGAGTTCACCATCGCGCCAGAGGCCGGCGCGCGCTGAGCCTCGAGCCACGCCGAACCGCTCCAGTCAGGCGGGGCTCCAACGATCTGGAGAGTCCAGATGCCACTCGAGTCCGAGCCGAACCCGCCCGCCTCTTCGATCCCGAACCGCCTTCCCTTCCGCGCCTGGCTGCGTAACGGCGGGTGGAAGTCGATTGCGTTCGGCGCTGTCGGCGCCGTCGCCGGTGGAGCCTATGCCCAGCTCATCGGCTGCAGGACCGGAGGGTGCGCCATCCTCTCCAACGTCGGTACCGCGACGATGGCCGGAGGCTTGATAGGCCTGATCTTCGGCTGGCCGGGCCCGGCGAAGAAGACCTGAAGACCCACGGCACGGGGATCTCCCCATGAATCGACCCATGCTTGGGCACTGCGGCTGCGAGGAGATCAGGGACCGGCTCTCGGAGTACCTCGACGAGGAACTCGGGACCCTGGACCGCGCGCGGGTGGTGCTGCACCTGGCCGCCTGCCACCGATGCCGCGGGACTGCGGTGGGCCTGGCCCGGACCGTCCAAGCGGTCCATCGCCTGCTCGGGTGCCGCGGGGGCCGCCCCGCGAACCGACTCCACTGACGCCAGCTCACCCGCGGACGTCGAGGAACTTCTGAAGGGCGGCCCTGACCGATCGCGTCGCTTCCTTGTGACGGGCCTGGTCCCCCATCCCGGGGGCCCCGCCCCGGCCGCCACCCTCTTCTCCGGCGGGTGGCTCCCACTGGTATGGCCAAGACAGCACTCATCATCGGTGGTGGGTTCGCGGGGCTCGAGGCAGCGATCCAGCTTCGCGCAGCGGGGCTGGAGGTCACGCTCGTCTCCAACCGGTCGTTCCTTTTCATCTATCCGACCTCGATCTGGGTGGTGACCGGCGAGCGGACGTTCGCGCAGACCACCCTCGACCTGAAGGACGCGGCCAGGCGCCACGGCTTCACCTTCGTCGAGGGAGCGGTCGAGGCGATCTCGGCCGCACGCCGCTCGGCCACTGTGAACGGGACCGAGCTCGCCGCCGATCACCTCGTCGTGGCCATGGGCGGCGACCGGCTCAAGCCCAAGGGCATCGAGACCACCTTCACGCTGGGCGGCGCGCCGGAGAACGTCGAGAGGCTCCGCGCGGCCATCGAGGCGCTCCTGGTCAAGGGGCGCGGCCGGATCGCCATGGGCTTCGGCGGCAACCCCAAGGACACCTCGGCGGTGCGCGGCGGACCGGTCTTCGAGGTCATGTTCAACGTCGACACGCTGCTGCGGCGTCGCGGCGTCCGCGACGCGTTCGAGCTGACCTTCTTCGCCCCCATGCCGAGCCCCGGCGAGCGGATGGGCAAGAAGGCCGTCGGCGCCATCCAGTCGATGTTCGATCGACTCGGCATCGCCAAGCGCTTCGGCAAGAAGATCGACCGGTTCGAGCCGGGCGGCGTGATCTTCGAGGACCAGTCCAGGCTCGACGCCGACCTGGTCCTGTTCTTGCCCGCCGGCGAGGGACACCCCATCGTCAAGACCTCGGACCTGCCAAAGAATGACGCCGGCTTCGTCAGGGTCGACGAGGGCTGCGCGGTCACCGGCTTCCCGGGCGTCTGGGCCATCGGCGACGCCGCGGCGCTGCAGGGGCCCGACTGGCGCGCCAAGCAAGGACACGTCGCCGAGGTCATGGCGCACGTGGTGGCGAGCAACGTCCAGGCCATGGAGGCCTGCCGGCCGGAGCGGGAGAGCTACCTGCCCCACCTCGGCATCACCTGCCTGCTCGACACGGGGAACGGCGGGGCCTACATCCACCGCGACAGCCACAAGGAGCAGATGATCCCGCTCCCCGTGGTCGGCCACTGGATGAAGCAGGCCTGGGGCGCCTACTACAAGGCCTCGAAGCGCAAGCAGGTCCCGCGAATCCCGGGGATGTGATCGCGGCGTCGCGTCCTGAACCCTTCAGCCCCCGAGGCCTCCATGGGCAACGTCCTGCTGGTCGTCGTGCTTGCAATCGTCGGACTGATGGTCGGGATGCAGGTGCTGGTCCGCTCCAGGGCCAGGGCCATGCGCGGCAAGGACGTGCCGGCGCTGCCGGGCGACCTCGGCCGGCAGCTCACCGGCGCACCCCGCGCGCTGCTCTACTTCTTCAGCCCCTCCTGCGGCGCGTGCAGGCCGCTCACGCCCCGCTTCACGGCGCTGAGCCGATCCAACCCGGCGGTCCACCTCGTCGACGTGGCCCAGGACCTGGGCGTCGCCCGGAGCTTCCAGGTGATGGGGACGCCGAGCGTCATCGAGATCGCTGAAGGCAAGATCGTGGGGTACCACGTGGGCGCGGTGCCGGCCGAGGTGCTGGCGCGCTTCGCGTAGTGCAGTCCTTCCCGGGCGAACGGATCTTGTAAGGTCTCACTCATCCCGGAGATGCGCCATGACCGTCGACCCGAGCGCCCAGCCTTCCTGTGCCGCCTGCAGCACCGTCTTCAAGAGGAAGGGGGTCACCGCCTGCTGGAGTCCTGACCCGGCCGCAGCCCCACCTCGACCCGGCAACTGCCCCACCTCGAACCACGGCGACGTCGTCGACTCCGCGCTGGCGGCGTATCGGCCCGGGGGCGCCGACGAGCGGCTCGCCCGAGTGGCGGCCGAAGTCGAGGGGCTCTGCTACGAGAGCCGCCCTGACGGCGCGGTCCACGCTCGCTGGACACGCGTCGAGGACACCGTCGCGCTGGCGCACCGCATGGGCTGGCGACGCATCGGCATCGCCACCTGCATCGGGCTCCTCGACGAGTCTGCCCGGCTCGCCGAGATCCTGGAGGCGCAAGGGCTCGAGCCCATGTCGGTCTGCTGCAAGGTCGGCTCGGTCGACAAGGCGGCGCTGGGGATCGAGGAGGCCTTCAAGGTCCGCCCGAACACCTTCGAGCCACTCTGCAACCCGGTGGCGCAGGCCCAGATCCTCAACCGGCTCGGGACCGACATGAACGTCATCGTCGGGCTCTGCGTGGGCCACGACATGCTCTTCACCAAGCACGCCGACGCGCCCACCACCACGCTGGTGGCCAAGGATCGCCTCACCGGCCACAACCCGGTGGCCGCCCTCTACGGCACGAACTTCTACTACAAGCGGCTCGCCAAGCAGCCGGTCACCTCGCCCCGGGACCCGCCCGAAACCGGCTAGCGCGTCGCCCTGATCCTTGCCCATGGTCCTCTACGGATCCGAGAAGCCCGCCGGCGGGATCCCGAGCGCCTGCACCAGCCTGGCCCAGTAGTTCACCTGCGCCACCGTGGTGGCCAGCACCACGATCTCGCGCTCGCCGAAGGTGCGCTGGAGCTCGGCAACGAAGTCGGCCGGGAAGCGGAGCGGCGTCTGCGACGCCAACTGGGCGTACCGGACGGCGACCCGCTCGAGCCCGGACAGGCTGGGGAGGGCGCCGGGACCAAGCTGGCTCCGCAGCGCCTCCAGTTCCTCGTCGGTCACGCCCGCCTCGAGGTGGTGGTTGGCGTTCATGTCGGCGCAGAACGGGCAGGCGGTCGCGAAGGAGGCGGCCAGTCGGACCAGCTTGAGCATGCGCCTGTCGATCCGCCCGTCGCGGTCGGTGATGGTCGCCTCCAGGATGCCGGCGCCGAAAGCCGCGCGCGGGTACCAGGCGAGGATCCGGGCCGGCAGGAGCCGCTTGCCGGCGATTCGCTCGGCCAGGCCGGTGGCGAGCCGGAGGAGGAGCGGCGCGCGAGCTGGTGGATCGATGAAGGCGCCTGATGAGGGTGGAGCGGACATGGTCGGTCGCGGAGACTGCGGCAGACCCTAAGCTTGCCTCAGCGTTCGCGCGCTAGCTAGCAGCGCAGGAAGGGCGCACCCTTCCCTCCTCGAGGAGCATCTCCTCGGGAGGCGTCGGGCGGCGCTTCATGGTGGCGGTGGTGAGCAGGTTCGCCGTCGAGCACCGCTACCTGGGCGCTGCTCGGGGTCCTCCCGTGCCGATGACCAACAGCGTGATCGCACTGAAGGCTGCCCCCGCGATGAAGGTCGCGGGCGCCCCGAGCCGGTCCCAGAGCACGCCGGCCACCACGCTCGCCACCAGCATCGCGCCTCCGCTCAGCAGGTTGAAGAACCCGTAGGCGGTTCCGCGCAGGTCGGCGGGCGCCACCTCTGCCACCATGGTCGAGAGCAGGCCCTGGGTGATGCCCATGTGGAGCCCCCAGAGCGAGATGCCGAGCCAGACCCAGCCCCAGTGGCTGCTCCAGGCGAGGGCCGCATCGGCCAGTATGAGCACCACCAGGCCGAGCGCCAGGAGCCTGGTGTGGCTCATCGAGTCGGAGAGCCGGCCGAACGGGTAGGCCGAGAGCGCGTAGACGACATTCATGCCGACAAAGACGAGGGGCACGTAGCCGATGCCGACGCCGCCCTGCTGGGCGCGCAGGACCAGGAAGGCTTCGCTGAAGCGGGCCAGCGTGAAGGCCGCCCCAACTCCCACCACCCACCAGTACCTCGCCGGCAACCGCCGCAGCTCCCGCAGCCGAAGTGGATTGACCCGCTGGCCGTCGCGAGGACGTGCCGGCTCCCGGACACCGAAGACGAGCAGCCCGACCGCCAGGACGCCCGGGATGATGGCAACCTTGAAGACGGCCCGGACGTCGTCCGCCCAGAGCAACATCAGCCCCACGGCCAGCAGGGGGCCGAGGAAGGCACCCACGGTGTCGAGCGCCTGGCGTAGGCCGAACGCCGCTCCGCGCACCTCCGGCGGTGTGATGTCTGCGACCAGGGCGTCGCGCGGGGCACCCCGGATGCCCTTGCCGACCCGGTCGATCATCCGGGCGCCGAGGACGAAGGCCGGGCTCGTGGCCAGGGCGAAGAGCGGCTTCGACAGGGCGCCGAGCCCGTACCCGAGAACCGCCAGTGGCTTGCGGTGGCCCAGCCAGTCGCTCAAAGGGCCCGAGACGACCTTGACGATCAGCGCAGTCGCCTCGGCGACGCCTTCGATGGCCCCGATGGTGAGGGCGCTGGCCCCGAGCACGCTCGACATGAAGGCGGGCAGGAGGCTGTGGATGAGCTCGGACGACGTGTCCATGAGGAGGCTCACCAGCCCCAGCGCCACGATCCCGAACGGGACCTTCGATGCTGCCGGCCTCGCCTCGGTCACTGTGTGTCCCTGCGGAACGGCCCGGCGCCGATGGCCACCGCGAAGTCGCCGATGAAGGTCAAGCCACCCAGAGCAAGTAGAACCCAAGTGCGAGGAGCGCCGCGCCAGCACCCCGGTCGACCCAGGCTCGCCAGCCCAGCCGGTCGAGACGGCGCGCCAGGGAACCTGCGGCGGTGCCGAGGACAAGGATCGGCAGACCGACGCCAAGGCCATAGGCGAAGAGGAGCACGCCGCCGTACGCAACGCGCTGCTCGTAGGCCGCGAAGGAGAGCACCGCCGCGAGCACAGGCGTGCCGCACGGCGCGAGGACGAGCGACAGGAGAAGCCCGCTGGCAAAGGCCCCCAGGACGCCAGCGCCCTTCGCCGTCACGGTGTAGCTGGGCAGCGGCACCTTGAGCAGGCCGAGCAGGTGGAGCCCCATGGCGATCGGGACGAGCGCGATGAGATAGGACGCCCAGCCGCCCAGCCCAGTGAGTGCGTTTCCCGCCAGCGCCGCCAGCATGCCCAGGGCGGCGGTCGCGGCCGCCACCCCGGCGACGAAGGCGGCCGAGGTCTTCAGCGCGCCACCGGGCACTTCGCGGGGGCCCGCGCAACAGGTGGCCGCGGCGGCCGGGTAGAGCGGGATGCAGCACGGGTTCAACCCGGAGAGCACACCGCCGGCGAAGGCGAGTGGTACGGCCACCAAGCCGCCGGCCGAGGCGGCGGCGCGCAGCGAGTCGAGCAGGCCCGTCACCTGGGAGCCTCCTCCAGCTTGGCCAGGTCCGCCGACAACGCCGCCATCGTCTCGCTCGACTCGCCCTCTCGGCGCGCCACCACCTGGCCCTGCGGATCGAGGAAGACGACGGTGGGGACGACGGTCACGCCGTAGCGGCGGCCGGCCTCCGCGTCATCGGGGGCCACCTCCCTCACGACGACCCCGTGTGCCTTGGCCGCCCGGACGCGCCGGATGATCTGGCCACAGCCGCACTCGGTGTCGGCCTCGCGCATGTCCGCGACGAGGACGACGGAAGCGCGGCTGGCCGGCGCGGCGGCGTGGAGGCCGCCGGCAGCGGGAGCGGCGGGTGGGGTTCCTGCGCGCGAGCCGACCTTCACTGCGATGATGCCGGCGACTGCGAGGACGACGACGGCAAGGGCGATGCGCTTTGCGAACATGCTCGGCTCCGTACGCGTGTGACGCCGACCGGCGTCAGGCTGGACTTCACGTCTTCCCGGTGCAACCGCAGCCCTGGGGCTGCTCCGGCTCGGCTCCGAGCGGTGGGCCCGGGGCGCGATCCTGGACGTAGGGCGTGCCGAGCCTCAAGCTCTCCTCGGCGCGCGCCAACTCCCGGCCGAGGTAGACCGCATGGTCGAGCCGCGACAGGAGGCCGCGCTCGACGGCAGCCGCGCCGACGGCGCCGGCAGTCGCTCCCTCGACCACGCAGTCGAGCACGCCCTCGTTCCGGTAGTGTTCCAGGACAAGGCCGCGCCGCTTGTCGGGGTAGACGATGAGGAAGCCAGTAGGGTCGAGCACGAGCCGGGTCGGCTCGCGGGCCGCCACGGCCGGGACGGCGTCGCCGCCGGGAGCGCCGGCGACGGGCCCTGGATCCCTCGCTGCACAGGAGGCCACGGCCGCCACGATGCGATCCGGGTCCTGCTCACCGATGAGCGGCACAAGCTCGACCTGGCTCCGAAATGCCTCGACCTGGCTCCTCGACACGTTCTTCAGCACCGGGCGCTTCCCCTCCGCGCCGCGGATCCTCCCCGCCTCGTCCACGCCGCTCTCGGCGAGGGCGACGAGCGACTGCCCCGGGAGGTGGCCGATGGCCTGCCGGGTGTCCTCGCCGCAGACGACGAGGAAGCGGACATGCGGGTTGGCGAGCAGGTTCCGCACGATGCGCTCGATGCCCAGGTTCTCCGTGTGGAGCGTGCCGGCGAGCGAGAGCCCTCGTGGCGCGGCCGCCGCGAGCCCGCCAGCGAGTTCGGTGGAGTTGAGCGTGCAGACCGCCACCGGGGCTCCGTACCGGACCACATGGTAGTCACCCGAGAGCGGCGGCCAGCCCAGGCACTCGGCCGGCGCATCTGTGGGGCAGGGTGGCGCGACGGCCTCTCCGGGGAAGGCGTCGGCGAAGGCGTTCTCCGCGACGGCGGGGTAGCAGACCTGGCAACCGAGGCAGTCGTACGACTTCGAGACCAGCACGGCCTGGGCGCGCTCGAGGACGCTCCTGAGTTCGCTGCGGCCCGGCTCGGTCCCCCTGAACGCGGCGACGGCGGCCTGGAAGCAGCCGCAGGAGTGACACTTCTTCGCCGCAATCCCTTCCTCGAGCTGCTCGCCCACGATGGCCAGCGCCGCGTTCCGATTCGAGAGGGTTCCCTGCATGGCGGTGTGCCTCGACTACGCCGCGGCCTTGCGGACCGCGTGGGTGGCGAGCTCGGCGGCGAAGCGGTCTCGCAACGAGTAGTAGGCCATCTTGCCGTCGTTTCGGAGGCCCAGGATGCCGAGCTGCCTGAGCTTGCGGAGGTGGGTCTCCTGTGCCTCGTGCCCCCGCATCGCTTCCGCGCCTGAGATCGCCACAACACGGATGGAGGGTGTATTGGCGAAGCACAGGTCGGTACTGAGGGTCGGCAGGAGTGGGATCGCCGACAGCGAGCTCCTCAAGGCCCTGCGGCCCGGCGGAGCCTGTCCCCGATCGCCAACCCCAGCCCCTCTTGGGGAGGCAAAGTAGCGACGATGACGTCGCAACCGCGCCGGTCGAACTCTCGCAGCAACTCATATAACGTCTCTGCGTAGGCGGTCATAGGCTCGGGGACCAAGAGCAGGTGCGCTGCTTGTCCGTCCGCGACAGCGTGCTCGAATGCGCGAGGAGTCAGGGCGCCGACTCGACAGCCCTGCGCCTGCAGGCGCCGCGCTTCCCCAGCGAGCTCGTCGGGCTCAACGAGGATGACCCTTGCCCGTGGGGCGTAGTGCGACGGGTATTGACCGGGGGCACGGATGGAGCCGAGTGAACATACCGGGACTGAGCACCCGAGCGCCCTTTCGAGATCTTCCCGCGTCACGCCCCCCGGACGCAGGATGGCCACTTGTTCACCAGTGCAATCGACGATGGTCGACTCCACGCCAACGTTGCAGGAGCCGCCGTCGAGCACAAAGTCGACGGCAGTCCTCAGGTGGGGCCCGAGATCCTCGCGAACGTGGCGAGCGCTCGTGGGACTGACGGACCCGAAGCGATTGGCAGACGGCGCCGCAACTCCGCCGCCGAACGCCTGGAGAAGCGCGAGCGCGACAGGGTGGTCTGGCACCCGCAGGGCGACGGTCTCGAGGCCCCCGGTCACTGCGAGCGGCACACGGGCGCTTCGCCGCAGGACGAGCGTCAGGGGCCCAGGCCAGAAGCGCTTGGCCAGAAGGCGAGCGGGCTCGAGAATGCCTGCGGCCCAATCCTGGACCCGCTCGGAGGCGCCGATGTGTACGATGAGTGGATGCGTGGAAGGCCGTCCCTTCACTCCGAAAATGCGCTCGACGGCGCCAACGTTCTCGGCATCCGCGCCGAGGCCGTAGACGGTTTCGGTGGGGAAAGCCACCAGGCCTCCCGAGCGCAGCACGCGCACCGCGTGCACGATGGCATCGGCTCGATCCACCGACGGTGGTTCCGGTGGTCCTATGGAATGGCCGGTGCTCCCTGCGCAACCGCTGCCCGAAGTCGAGACGCCAGACGATGCTCGTTGGGGGAATTCGGCCAGCGGTCTGCCGACCTCGACCCCGTGAACGGGTACCTCTGGACTTCTCGTACGGTTCGTCATCGTGCCTTGCTTTGCTTCGCCCCACGTGAAGGACCTGCGCTCCGGTCGTCACCTGTCGTCGGAGGGGGCGGTCTCTCGATGGCGGTAGTCATGTCGGCGCTCGCGGATGCGAGGGCCCGCGCTGCACCAAGGTAAAGGGGGATGCCCACGACAAGGTTGAACGGAAAGGTGATTCCCAGCGCGATGGTCAGGTAGAGCGCCGGGCTGGCATCAGGGAGAGCGACCCGCATGACCGCGGGAACGACGATGTACGATGCGCTCGCGCAGAGCACCGCCAGAAGGGTGGCTCCTCCCACCGACAACCCGAGAAGCAGCGCCGCGCCCATTCCCGCGGTTGCCCCGATGAGCGGCATGTACAAGCCAAAGGCCGCCACACCGAAGCTCAAGGCTCGGAGGTCGGACAGCCTCCGGGCGACCACGAGTCCCATGTCCAGGAGAAAGAAACAGAGGACCCCCTTGAACGGCTGGACGAATACCGGGCCCAGCTCCTTGAGTCCCTTTGAACCCGTGAGCCATCCGATCACGAAGCTGCCAAGCAGTAAGACCACGCTACCGTGCAGCAGCACCTCGCGAACGACTGTCTTCGCGAGCGAACCCTGCAACTCCTTGGGCTGTGTACCGTGCGTTCCTCGGCGCGCAAGCAAGAGGCCCGTCAGTATGGCTGGCGCCTCCATGACCGCCAAGAGCGCCACGATATAGGGCTCGAACGGCTGGCCCTGGAAGGTCAGTAGCGCGATGGCCGTGGCGAAGGTGACGACGCTAACCGACCCATGGTGCGCCGCGATAGCCGCGGCGTTGGTGACATCGAGCTGCGTCGTCCACCGAAGGAGCGCGTAGGCCACGACTGGAAGCAGCGCGCTGAGCGCCACGGCCGCGAGGACTGCCGCAAGAATCGAGCCGCCAAAGCCGCTATGCGACAGCTCGACTCCACCTCGAAACCCGATTGCCATCATCAGATAGAGGGAGACGCTCTTCGTGAGCGTCTCCGGAATCGTGAGGCTGGACTTCAACACCCCGGCGACGATGCCCAGAAGGAAGAAGAGGATGATCGGCGACACGAGGTTCTGGAGTGCGGTGCTCGCTATGTCCATGCGCGCTCACCAGGTCCTGCCGCGACGGCGCGCTCGAGCTCCGCCGCAATGGCTTCGGCGACATCGGCGCCGTCTTGGCCATCTTCGTCGAGAATGAGGACGTGCCCCATCTTGCGCCCGGCCGCGGGCCGCTTCTTGCCGTAGAGGTGAA
>JANYBC010000107.1 GCA_025360965.1 Anaeromyxobacter sp.
TCACGACCGCCTCGGCCTCGGTGGTCCTGGCCCGGTTGATGGCGTCGGCCAGCACGAACGGGGCGGTGAAGCTCCTCGCCGCGTTCTCGCTCATGTCCATCCCGTACTTCTTCTTGAAGAGCTCGTTCACCTTGGCGATGACCGGCTTGTTCTTGGCCAGGTCGAGCGCGAAGGTGGAGCGGACGATGACGTCGTTGGCGTCGCCCTTGACGGTCGGCAGGTAGGCAGGCTCGATGTACCCGGCGAAGGTCATGATGCCCTTCGGCTTGAAGCCCATCTCCTTGAAGGTCTTGGTGAAGAGGATGGCGTCGGTGATGTAGGAGGCGTGCATGAGCACGTCGGGCTTGGCCTGGATGAGCCGGCCCACCTCGCTGGTGACGTCGGTGGCGTTGTTGGCATAGGAGACGTCGGCCACGATCTTGTAGCCGAACTCCTGGGCCAGCTTCACCACTTCCTTGCCGACGTTGGAGCCGAACTCGGTGTTCTCGTAGAGCACCGCGATGGTCTCGACCTTCTGCTTCTTCACCTTCTCCAGGTCCCTGAGGAAGTTGAACTGGTCGCGCGCGAACATGGCGTCATGCGGGCTGGCGCGGAAGAAGTACTTGTAACCGAAGGTCGTGAGGGTCGGCGACGACGAGTCGGAGCAGACGTAGGGGATCTTGAGCCGCTCGGTGGCCTGGCTGGCGGTCTTGGTGACCGAGCTCTGGTAGGCGCCGATGATGGCCACCACCTTGTCCTGGCTCACCAGCCGCTCCACCTCGGCGATGCCGTTCTTGGGCTCGCCCTTGGTGTCGCCGAAGACCAGCTCGATCCTGGCGCCGCCCAGGTTGGGCAGCCCCTCGGTGCGGGCCAGCGGTAGGTCGAGGTCGTACTTTCCGTTGATGATGTCGACCGCCAGCTCCGCGCCACGGCGGCAATCGAGTCCGGTGGAGGCGATGTTGCCGGTGAGCGGGTAGACGGCCCCGATCTTGATCACCCGGGGCGGTTCGGCGGCTCGGGCCAGGCCGGAGAGGGTCAACAGCGACAGCAGCGAGACGGCGATCCGGACGAGGCGACTTCCCTTCGCGAAGGCCATGGCTACCTCCTGAGGCGAGTTCCCTGCGGAGCCGCCGGCTGGAGGCCGGTCGCGCTCCTTCCTTGCTCGATGCCCGAGACGATGGTGGCGCGGAATATAGCCCAGCGAACTCGCCCCCCGGCGCGACCACTCGCCCCACCCCCCGTGAAGAGCGCGCCAGCGCGGCGGAACGCCGCACGCACCGTATTCCCGGACCGCTCCACGCCCGGACGGGGCAGCGTGGCTGCCAGGTCATGCCAGCGGGGACACGCCACGCAGCCTCGCGGCCAGTAGATCTTTTCGTGTACCATCGTCCCCCACACCCCCCCAAGGCCCATGATCCCATCCCTCGCCGTTGCCCTCCTGCTCTCCGCCGCCGCCGCGGCCGCCGCGCCCAGGCCCTTCCTCCAGGGCCCCTCGGTCGAAGGCGTCAACGAATTCTCGCTCCCCAACGGGCTCAAGGTACTGCTGCTGCCCGACCCCGCGGCCTCCACCACCACGGTCAATCTCACCGTGCAGGTCGGCAGCCGCCACGAAGGGTACGGCGAGAAGGGCATGGCCCACCTGCTCGAGCACCTCCTCTTCAAGGGCAGCCCCAGGTACCCGGATCCGAAGAAGGAGCTCGGCGCGCACGGCGGCCGCTGGAACGGCACCACCTCCGAGGACCGCACCAACTACTTCGAGAGCATGCCGGCCAGCGACGCCAACCTCGAGTTCGCCATCGGCTTCGAGGCCGACCGCCTCGTCAACAGCTTCGTGGCCAAGAAGGACCTCGACACCGAGATGACCGTGGTGCGCAACGAGTTCGAGCGCAGCGAGAACGACGGCGGCCGGGTGCTGCGCCAGGGCGTGCGCGCCGCCGCTTGGCCCTGGCACAACTACGGGCGCTCCGTGATCGGCAACCGGGCCGACATCGAGCTGGTGCCGATCGAGAACCTCAAGGCCTTCTACAGGAAGCACTACCAGCCGGACAACGCCGTGCTGGTGGTCACCGGCAAGTTCGACGCGGCCAGGGCGTTCGGGTTCATCGCCAGCAGCTTCGGCAAGATACCGCGACCCACGCGCAAGCTCCTTGAAACCTTCACCTCCGAGCCGGTGCAGGACGGCGAACGGTCGGTCACCATCCGGCGCATGGGCGGCTCGCCCCTGCTCTACTCCGCGTGGCACATCCCCGGCGTCACCGACCCCGACTACCCTGCCCTGATGGTGCTGCAGGGCGTGCTCGGCGACGTTCCCCAGGGCCGCCTGCACCAGCTCCTGGTGGACGCCAAGAAGGCCTCCTCGGCCAACTGCGGGCTCGACGAGCTCAAGGAGGCGGGGCTCTTCGACTGCTCGGTGTCGTTCAAGGAGGGCGACTCCACCACCGCCGCTCGCGAAGTCCTGGTCGCCACACTGGAGCGCCCGGGCACGATCACCGACGCCGAGGTGGCGCGCAGCCGCGACGGCTGGCTCTCTCAGTACGAGCAGCAGCTCGCCTCCACCGACGTGATCGGGTTCCTCCTCTCGGAGTGGGCCTCCAAGGGCGACTGGCGGCTCGCCTACCTCCTGCGCGACCGGCTCAGGAGCGTCACCACCGCCGATGTCGAGCGCGTCTGGGCGAAGTACTTCAAGCCGCAGAACCGCACCCTCGGCGAGTACGTTCCCACCGCCTCCCCCGATCGGGCGCCGGTGGCGCCTGCGCCCACTGCGGCCGCGGTGCTGCAGGGCTACACCGGCGGCGAGGCGGTGCAGCAGGGCGAGGCCTTCGAGCCGAGCGTGAAGAACATCGAGGCGCGCACGCTGCGTACCGCGCTGCCCAACGGCGCGAAGCTGATCCTCCTCGACAAGCGGACGCGCGCGCAGACCGTGCAGGTGGCGGTCGAGCTGCGCCTGGGCAACGCAGAGTCCCTGCGCGGTCAGCAGGCGGTGGCGGCCGTCACCGCCAGCCTGCTCGGGCGCGGCACGCAGAAGCTCGCCTACAAGGAGTTCCGCAACGAGCTCGAGCGTCTCAAGAGCTCGCTCATGGTCAGCGGGCGCGGCCAGACGGTGCGGGTGGTGCTCAACACCAAGCGGCCGCAGCTCGACGCGCTCCTGGCGCTGCTGGCCGACGTGCTCAAGAGCCCGGCGCTCGACCTCAAGGAGCTCGAGGTGCTGCGCGCCGAGCTGCTCACCCAGCTCGACACGCTCAAGGGGGAGCCGCAGGCGCTGGGACCCAACCAGCTCATGCGGGCGCTGGCGCAGCTTCCGCCCGACCACGTGGGCGCGCAGCTCCCCTTCCCCGAGCAGATCGCCAACCTCAAGGCGGTCACTGCCGAGCAGGTGAAGGCCTTCCACGCCCGCTTCTACGGGGCGCAGGCCGCGTCGATCGCGGTGGTGGGCGACTTCGACCGGTCCGCCGTCCAGAAGGCGCTGACGCAGGCGTTCGGCGCTTGGACCGCGCCGGAGAAGTACGTCCGCATCGTCGAGCCCTTCGCCGCCACCTCTCCCGACGTGAAGACCGTCAGGACGCCCGACAAGGCCAACGCCTGGATGGGCAGCGGCCTCATGGTGCAGATGAACGACAGCGCGGCCGACTACCCGGCGCTCCTGCTCGCCGCCAACACGCTGGGCGGCGGCGCCTCGGGGCGGCTCTTCCGCATCCTGCGCGACAAGCTGGGGCTCACCTATGGCGCCTACGCCGGGCTCAACGCCGACGCGAAGAGCGAGCGGGCGATCCTGATGACCCAGGTGATCCTGGCCCCGCAGAACGCAGGCAAGGTGGAGGCGGGGCTGCAGGGCGAGCTGGAGCGGTTCGCCGCCCTCACCCAGGAGGAGCTCGACCAGACGCGCAAGGAGATGCTGCAGAACCGGTTCCAGTCGCGCGCGAACGACGGCGAGCTGGTGGTGCAGCTGGCGGGGCTGGCGACGTCCGACCGCACGCTGGAGTGGGAGGGCAAGCTCGACGAAGCGCTCAAGGCGGTGAGCGTCGAGCAGGCGAGCGCCGCGGTGAAGAAGCACGTTGACCCGGCCAGGCTGGTGCTGGTGAAGGCGGGCGACTTCAAGATGCCGGAGACGCCGAAGTAGGCCTCCTGCAAGCACACCTCGCTCGGGGCAGGAGACACGCCGGAGTCCGGCAGCTGGCTCTCCGAGGCGCCGCCCGATCCCAGGCGATCGGCCGCGCCCCTCAGCGCCTGGCCCGCTGGTCCTCCAGCACCATCGCCGCCCCCTTCTCGGCGATCATCACCGTTGGTGATGCCGTGTTGCCCGAGGTGATGGTCGGCATGATCGAGGCGTCGATGACGCGCAGCCGCCCCACCCCCCGCACCCGCAGCCGGCTGTCGACCACCGCCTCGGCGTCGTCGGCCCGCCCCATCCGGCAGGTGCTGACCGGGTGGAAGATGGTGGTCCCGACGTTCCCCGCCGCCTGGACCAGCTCGGCGTCCGACTGGAACGATGGTCCCGGCACGAACTCCACCGGCGCGTACCGCTTCATGGTCTCGGTCCCGTTGACGATCCGGCGCGCCAGCCGCAGCGAGTCGACGGCGACGCGCTGGTCCTCGGCGGTGGAGAGGTAGTTGAGCTGGATGGCCGGCGCGGCGCGCGGGTTGGGCGACTTCAGGCGCACGCTGCCGCGCGAGGTCGGCCGCAGGTTGCAGACGCTCACCGTGAAGGCCGGGAAGACGTGGAGCGGCTCGCCGAACTTGTCGAGGGAGAGCGGCTGGACGTGGAACTCGATGTTGGCGGTCGCCTGGCCCGGGTCCGACCTCGTGCAGGCCCCCAGCTGCGAGGGGGCCATGGTGAGCGGCCCGGTGCGCCGCAGCGCGTACTCGAGCCCCATCTTCGCCCTGCCCCAGAGCGAGTGGGATAGCGTGTTGAGGGTGACCACGTCCTTCACCTTGTAGGCGGTGCGCAGCTGCAGGTGGTCGTGCAGGTTGCCGCCGACGCCCGGCAGGTCGTGGACCACCGGGACCCCGGTCGCCTGCAGGTGGGCCCCCGGCCCGACGCCGGAGAACTGGAGGATGTGGGGCGAGCCGATCGACCCGGCCGCCAGGATGGTCTCGCGGCGCGCCTCGGCGAAGACCACCTCCTCGCCCCGGTAGAACTCGACCCCCTGGGCCTCGCAGCCCCCGCTGGCGCCGCGCCCGAGCCGCAGCCGCCGGACCGGCGAGCCGGTCAGCACCGTCAGATTCCTGCGCCCCGCCGCCGGCCGCAGGAAGGCCTTGGTGGCATTCCAGCGGACCCCTCGCCGCTGGTTGACCTCGAAGCGCGAGCTCCCCCCGTTGTCACCGCGGTTGAAGTCCTCGATCGGCCTGATGCCGACCTCCTCGGCGGCGCGGCAGAAGGCCTCGAGGATCTCCCAGGAGAGCCGCTGCTGCTCCACCCGCCACTCGCCCCCGGCGCCGTGCTGTTCGTCGGCGCCGCGCCAGTGGTCCTCGGTCTGCTTGAAGACCGGGAGCACCCGCTCCCAGGACCAGCTCGGGTCGCCGCTGAGCCGGGCCCATTCGTCGTAGTCGCGGGCCTGCCCACGCATGTAGAGCATGGCGTTGATCGAGCTGCAGCCGCCCAGCACCCGCCCGCGCGCGTAGAGGATGCTCCGGCCGTTGAGCCCCGGGTCGGGCTCGGTCCGGTAGCACCAGTCGGTGCGCGGGTTGCCGATGCAGAAGAGGTAGCCGACCGGGACATGGATCCAGACTCCCGTGTCCCGCCCGCCGGCCTCCAGCAGCAGCACCGAGACCGCCGGATCGGCCGAGAGCCGGTTGGCCAGCAGGCACCCGGCGGTGCCGCCGCCGGCGATCACGTAGTCGAACGGTCCGACGGTGTTCACGGGGCCTCCTGAAGGTGGCGGGGGGTCGAGCGACGGCGTCACGCCGAGTCTGCACGGCGCCTCCATGGCTCGCAAGCGGATCCGACCGTCGCGGCACTAGCCGCGGGGGGTGGCCAGGAATCCGGCCACGTCTTCCCAGAGCGCCTCGAAGTGCGGCCGGTCGAAGCCGGAGCCGGAGACCACCCAGTCGAAGTGGGGCGGCACGTGGGTCGGGTCGTGGAAGTGGCCGAGCACGTCGTGGTGGTCGGCCCAGGCGGCGTGGAGCAGCCGGCCGCGCACCTGGCTCAGCGTCGGCACGATGCCGTCGTTGGCAGCCGCCGGTGGAACCCGCCCGTAGGCCCGGCGCAGCCCCTCGACCTGCTGGCCGTCGAGCCGAGGCAGCCAACCCTTCGGCATCCTCGACGCGAAGCGGTAGAGCGCCGCGAAGACCGCGTGTGTCGCCTGCGCGTACGGGTCGATGCCGGCCCCCCAGAGGGACTTGAGCCCGGGCGGCCGCGCCTGCGTCACCACGCAGCCGGTCGGGAGTCCCGGGCGATCCTCGGCGGAGGCGTTGAGCACCTCCATGCCGGCCGGGGTGAGCTGGCCGACCAACCCCTGGTCGCTGCGCACGTCGGCGAGGAAGGCCTCGACAGCGCGCCGGCGCTCGCCGGAGAAATCGGCCAGCAGCTGGTTGTAGAGCTGCTTGAGCACGCCCGCCGGGGCCGAGCGCCCCAGCGCAGCAGCCCGGCCAGCCGCAGCACCGCCGAGATCGGGAGCCGCCCGGTGCGCAGCGCGTGGATGGTGGTGAGCGAGAGCAGCTTCAGGAGTTGCTGGCCGAGCAGGCTGGAGAAGGCCTGGGCCAGCGGCGTGCCGTAGTGCGGCGTGGAGACGGTCACCAGGGCGCGCACGGCGCGGGCGCAGCGCTCCGGGTCGGCCCCGGTCGGCAGTGTGACGCCCGGGGTACAGAGCAGCCGGGCGTCGAGGCCGCCGCTCGAGTGGCCCACCAGGCTCACCTGCCCGGGCGAGCGGTCGAGCAGCGCGGTCACCGTCTCGCAGAGTATGGCGGCGCGCCGGGTCAGGGAGGCGGTCGGCTCGGTCAGGACCACCACCACCTCGCCCTCCAGCCCGAGCGGCGGTCCGAGCTCGGCCAGCAGGTCGCGGACATGGCCGAAGTAGGTGAAGTCGCCCAGGTTGGCGAAGCCGAAGAAGCCGGGGACGAGGACGATGTGCTGGAGCTGGGCCACGGGGCGAGCCTACCCCGAGGCCGAGCGTGAAGGGCAGCAGGCCGCAGAGTGAGTGCTCTCGTGCCGGGACCCAGGCAAGATGCCTACTGCGAGAGCCGATCCTCCCGGTGCGACGCCAACGCACGACGCGCTGCGCCACCGCGTCGGTGCTCGATTGAACTTGCCCGGATCAGATCAGGGTCCTAACGTTCACGCACTCGAATTCGCCCTTCGCATGACCGTGCGTCGGTCCCCGCCGTCACGGCCTCACACCGGGAGTTCACCGTGCGCACCTCGCTCGCCTCGCTGTTCGCGCTGCTGGCCGTCCTCGCCTCCCCACCCGCCCTGGCGCAGCCCATCCGGATCGGCGCGCCGCAGCCCATGACCGGCCCCGACGCCCCGTTCGGCGACAAGTTCAAGAAGGCCTACGGGATGGCCATCGAGGAGATCAACGCCGCCGGCGGCGTCAAGGGCCGGATGCTCGAGATCGTCATCGAGGACCACCAGGCCAAGAACGCCCTGGCCGCCACTGTGGCCGAGAAGCTCATCACGCAGGAGAAGGTGCTGGTGATGACCGGCGGCCGGGCCTCCGGCCAGGCCATGGAGATCGCCTCGGTCAGCCAGCGGCTCAAGACCCCGTACCTCATCGACCACCCCTCAGCCGACATGGTCACCTCGAAGGGCTTCGAGTGGGTCTTCCGCAACAACCCGACCGGCTCGATCTACCCGGCCGCCTTCAACGACTTCATCGCCAGCTTCCCAGGCGCCATGCCGAAGTCGGCGGCGGTGATCTACGACAACACGCTCTTCGGCAAGACCATCGGCGCCGCGGTCATGAAGCAGCTCAAGGCCAAGGGGGTGCCCATCGTGGCCGACGAGGCCTACCCGCTCAACACCCTCGACTTCAAGCCGATCATGACCAAGGTGAAGGGGACCAACCCCGACTACCTGCTGCTGGTCGCCGTCTCCACCACCGACGCCATTTTGCTGACCCGCCACGCCAAGGAGATCGGCATCCGCCCGCGCGCCTACGTCGGCTTCGGCGGCGGCTTCGGCGTGGCCGACATGGCCACCCAGCTCGGCCCGCTCGCCCAGAACGTCTTCTCCTCGGCCGCCTGGTCGGGCAACCCGAACGATCCCAAGGTCAAGGCCTTCTACGAGAAGTTCCACGCGCAGTTCGGCATCTGGCCGCACGAGCACGAGGTGGAGGGCTACTCGGCCATCTACATCCTCGCCGACGCCCTGAAGCGCGCCAAGCTGACCGGCGCCCTCGACGCCGATCGCGACGCCATCCGCCAGGCCCTGCTGGCCACCGACATGACCACCGTCTTCGGCAAGGTGAAGTTCGGCAACTGGGCCGGCCCGCTCGGCGACACCTACACCAACCAGAACATCTACTCCCCGGAGCACTCGGTGATGGCCCAGTGGAAGGACGGCCAGCTCCTCAACGTCTGGCCCAGGTCGAACGCCGAGACCACGCTGACCTTCCCGGATCCGCTGGCAATGAAGTAGCAGCCTGGAACCCCGGTTGATCGGGGGCTGGCCGGCGCCCGCCGACCCATGGAGACCTTCGCCCAGAGCCTGACCAGCGGCCTCCTCACCGGGGCGCTCTACGCCATGATCGGCATCGGGCTGACCGTGGTCTTCGGGGTCATGCGCATCATCAACCTGGCGCACGGCGAGATGGTGATGCTGGGGATGTTCGGGGCCTTCTGGGGCCAGTCGCTCTGGAAGCTCGATCCCTTCCTCTCGCTGCTGCTCTGGGCGCCGGTGATGTTCGTGGGCGGCATGCTGGTCTACCGCTTCCTGCTCCGGAAGATCATCCCGGGTGGCGAGCTCAACACGCTGCTCTACACCGCCGGCCTCTCGCTGCTGATCGCCAACCTCGCCCTCTTCGCCTGGACCGGCGACTACCGGACCATCAACCTCTCCTACGGGCAGGAGCCGGTCCGGCCGTTCGGCATCTCCATCGCCGTGCCCCTGGCGATCGCCTTCGTGGTGGCCTTGGCCATCACCGGGGCGCTCTGGCTCTTCCTCTCCCGCACCGACCTGGGGCGGGCCATCCGGGCCACCAGCCAGAACCGCGAGGCGGCCTTGCTCATGGGCGTGGACGTGGAGCGGGTGGCCACGGTGACCTTCGGCCTCGGCACGGCGCTGGCCGGCGCCGCCGGCGTGCTGCTGGCTCCGTCGCTCTACCTCTACCCGACCGTGGGCGAGCTGCTGATCGTGAAGTGCTTCGTCGTCGTGGTGCTGGGCGGCCTCGGCTCGGTGCCCGGCGCCATCGCCGGGGGATTGCTGCTGGGCGTGGTCGAGTCGCTGGGGGCGGTCTACGTCTCCAGCACCTACAAGGACGGCATCGGCTTCGTCCTCTTCCTCGGCGTGCTGCTCTACCGACCCTCCGGCCTCTTCGGGGTCGGCAAGTGACGCGACGGCTGGCCCCCTGGGTGGCCGGGGTGGTGGCCTTGGCGGCGTTGCCGGCCATCGTCCCCAACT
The DNA here is from genome assembly GCA_025360965.1 of Anaeromyxobacter sp. Taxonomy (GTDB): domain Bacteria; phylum Myxococcota; class Myxococcia; order Myxococcales; family Anaeromyxobacteraceae; genus JADKCZ01. Next base: position 9,533 of record JANYBC010000107.1, read on the forward strand.
CCTTCTACCTCCACGTCGCCATCATGATCCTGATGTGGACGCTGCTGGGCTCCGCCTGGAACCTGCTGGGCGGCTTCGCCGGACAGGTCTCCTTCGGTCACGCCGCCCTCTTCGGCATCGGCGCCTACGTGACCATGATCCTCTTCCTCAAGGCCGGCCTGGCGCCCTGGTGGGGCATCCCGCTGGGTGGCCTGGCGGCGGCGCTGGTCTCGCTCCCCATCGGCCTGGTCTGCTTCAGGCTTCGCGGCCCCTACTTCTCGCTGGCCACGCTGGCGGTGGCCGAGATCGTCAAGCTGGTGGCCCTCAACTGGGAGACGGTCACCAACGGCTCGGTCGGCTTCCTCATCACCACCTTCCCGCCGGTTCGGTTCTTCGGCCTGGCCGTCGACTGGGAGAGCAAGCTCCCCTTCTACGCGCTGGCCGCGCTGCTGGCCCTCGGCGGGCTGGCCGCCACGGCCTGGCTCCAGACCTCCCGGCTCGGCGCCTACCTGATCGCCATCCGCGAGAACGAGGAGGCGGCCGAAGCGGTCGGCATCGACACGGTGCGTGCCAAAGTGCTGACCTTCGCGCTCTCGGCCTTCCTGGCCGGTCTGGGGGGAGGCTTCTACGCCGCCTACTTCCGCTACGTCGATCCGGACGCGGTGCTCAACATCAACCTCTCCATGGAGATGGTCTTCATCGCCATGGTGGGCGGCCTCGGCACCGTGGCCGGACCGCTGGTCGGCGCGGTCTTCCTCACCACGGTCGGGGAGTCGGTGCGCGAGCGCTTCCAGGTGGGGCACCTGATCTTCTACGGCCTCTTCATGATGCTGGCCATCCGCTACATGCCGGAAGGGATCTGGGGGCGCGCCCGCCGCCTCCTCGCCGCCCTCCGGGCCAGGGTCCTCGGTCATGTCGCTGCTTGAGGTCGATGGGCTGACCCGCTTCTACGGCGGCCTGCGCGCCGTCGGCGACCTCTCTTTCACCGTCGGCGAAGGGGAGATCCTCGGGCTGATCGGCCCAAACGGCGCTGGCAAGACCACCGTCTTCAACCTGATCACCGGCTTCGTGCAGCCCTCGGCCGGGACCATCCGGCTCGACGGGAAGAGCGTGGTCGGCCTGCGCCCCCACGCCGTGGCGGCGCGCGGCATCGCTCGCACCTTCCAGGTCGTCAAGCCGTTCCCCGGCCTGACCGTGAAGGAGAACGTCACGCTGGCCGCCTTCCTGCGCCACCCGTCGCGCCGCGACGCAGAGGCGGCGGCGCTGGAGGTCCTCGGCCGCCTCGGGCTCGGCCACCGCGCCGGGGACCTGGCCAGCCAGCTCACCTTGATGGACCAGAAGCGGCTCGAGGTGGCCAGGGCGCTGGCGACCGGCCCGCGCCTGCTCCTGCTCGACGAGCCCATGGGCGGCCTCAATCCGAGCGAGGTCGACGTGGCGTCCAGGCTGGTGGACCAGATCCGAAAGGGCGGTGTCACCGTGGTCCTGGTGGAGCACGTCATGAAGGCCATCATGCGCATCTCCGACCGCGTGGTGGTGGTCAGCCAGGGCGAGAAGATCGCCGAGGGGCCGCCCGCGCAGGTGGTCAAGGAGCCGGCGGTGCTGGCCGCCTACTTCGGAAAGCGGGCGGCGCCGTGATTCTCCACGTCGAGGGGCTCGAGGCCGGCTACGGGAAGATCACTGCCCTCTGGGGCGTCGACTTCGATGTGGCCCGGGGCGAGATCGTGGCGCTACTGGGCGCCAACGGCGCCGGCAAGACCACCACCCTCAAGGCCATCTCCGGGCTGGTACGGCCACAGGCCGGCGCCGTGCTCCTGGAGGGGGAGCCGCTCACCGGCCGCAGCACCATGGAGATCGTGGCCCGCGGCCTGGTCCACGTGCCGGAGGGGCGCAAGCTCTTCGGCGAGATGACGGTTCGTGACAACCTGCTGTTGGGCGGCTTCCCGCCGGCGGCCCGGCCCCACCAGGCCGCGCGGCTGGAGCAGGTCTTCGCCACCTTCCCGAGGTTGCGCGAGCGCGAGCGGCAGCTGGCCGGGACGCTCTCGGGCGGCGAGCAGCAGATGGTGGCCATCGGGCGGGGGCTGATGGCCGGGCCGCGGGTGCTCATGCTGGACGAGCCCTCGCTCGGGCTCGCCCCCATCATGGTCGAGGAGATGTTCCGGGTCATCGAGGAGATCAACCGGCAGGGCGTGACCATCCTGCTGGTGGAGCAGAACACCGAGCACGCGCTGGCCATTGCCCACCGCGGCTTCGTGCTCGAGTCGGGCCGGGTGGTGCTGGCCGGCACCGGCGCGCAGTTGCTGGCCGACCCGAAGGTCCGCGAGGCCTACCTGGGGCTGTAGGGCCGGGCCGGCTCCTCCCGTACGACTTGCCAGTGGCGCCGTTCAACCCGGCGGGGCGACCGCTGGTCCGGTCGCCGCCCCGGCGGCGGCGAGCGGGATCTAGTGTGTGTGGCAGGGAGATCCTGCCATGCTCGACCGATTCGCCGTGACCCCGCTCTCGACCTTCAAGAAGCTCTCTGGCGCCTTCGGCGCCGTCGCCTTCCTCGCCGCGGCCTGGTTGGTCCAGGCTCCCGCCTTCGCCGACGACCCTGAGACCAGGACGACCGGCTTCCTCGCGGGCATGGTGCTGGCGGGCGGGCTCGTCTCCTGGATCAACGTCGAGAAGGCGCTCGTCGTCCCCTGGCTCCGCCGGCTCACCAACGCGTCGCAGGCCGGGACCATGATCTCGATCGGCATGATGGCGATCCAGGCCGCCGAGGGCGTCATCGCGGGCTTTCGCAGCGCCAGCGCCGGAGCGGCAGCGCCCCCGGCGCCACTCGCCCACCACCAGGTCGAAGGCCTCATGTCACCTCGCGTGGCCGCGTGGGCCGTCTTCTCCTTCGCCTTCTGGCTTCTCCTGCTCCGCTTCCATGACCACCGCGCCGAGGCCGAGACCCAGGCACAGCTACGCCGCGCCGCCGAGGACTCCGCGCTCCGCGCCCGGCTGGCGCCCCACTTCATCTTCAACGCCCTCAACACGCTCAAGGCGCAGATCGAGCTGGCGCCCTCCGAGGCGGCCGCCACCGCCGACCGGCTGGCGGCGCTCTTCCGCCAGGTGCTGGCGCTCACCGACCGGCCCACCGTCCCGCTCCGCGAGGAGCTGGCCTTCGTCGAGGCCTACCTCGGAATCGAGCAGGCCCGGCTCGGCAAGCGCCTCCGGGTCAGGCTCGAGGTGGCCGAGGCGCTGGAGGCGGCCGAGGTGCCCTCCCTGTCCCTGCAGGTGCTGGTCGAGAACGCCGTGAAGCACGGGGTCGCGCCGCGCGAGGAGGGGGGCGAGGTGCTGATCTGGGCCCGCTGGAACGGCCCGGGCTCGGGGCGGCGGCTTCTGGTCGGAGTCGAGAGCCCGGCGGCACCCGGCTCGCCGTCGGCCACCGCCTCGAACGGCACCGGGACCGGTCTTCAGGCGCTGCGCGGCCGGCTGGAGCAGCCGAGCGACCTGGTCATCGATTCCCACGGCGGTCGCTACCGCGCCCAGTTCTCCTGCCGGGGGCTCGCGGCGTGATCCGCCTCCTCGTCGTCGAGGACGAGCCACTGGCCCGCCAGCACCTCGCCGGCCTGCTGGCCGAGTTCCCAGGCGTCGAGGTGGTGGCGCAGGCAGCCAACGTCCGCGAGGCGCTCGCGGCGGTCGCGGCCCACCGGCCCGACGCGCTCTTCGCCGACATCGAGCTGCCCGGGATCCGCGGCACCGAGCTCCCCGCCCTGCTCCCCGAGCCGCGCCCGGCCATCGTCTTCGTCACCGCCTACCCGCAGCACGCCATCGAGGCCTTCGCCGGCGGGGCCGTCCACTACCTGCTGAAGCCGATCTCGCGCGTCGGCATCGCCCAGGCCCTCTCGCGCATCCGCCCCAAGGACGATCCGCTGCAGCAGGCCTGGCTCCGCATCCCGGTGCGCCGGCGCAGCGGCACGCGCCTGCTCGACCCCGGCGAGGTCGAGGCGCTGGTGGCCGACCTGGGCGACTGCTCGGCCTGGACCGCCGAGGGGCGTCTCCCGGTCGACGGGACGCTGGCCCACTGGGAGGAGCGGCTCGCCGGCCACGGCTTCCTCCGCGTCCACCGCAATGCCCTGGTGCGGCTCGGCGCCGTGCGCGAGCTGGCCGACGGCGACGAGCTGGTGCTCGGCACCGGGCGGATTGCCATCAGCCGGCGGCGGATGGAGGAGGTGCAGCGGGCGCTGGGGCTCTGAGCGAGCCGCCCTACTTCAGCCCGCGGATGGCCGCCATGGCCTCGGGGAAGATGGCGTCGGCGGTCTCGGCGGCGTGGAGCCTCTTCATGGTGCCGGCCGGGAGGCGCTCCAGCTCCTCCAGGTAGGCGGCCCGCTGCTTCTTGAGATCCTCGAGCGTGAAGAGCCCCTTGAGCTTGTCGCCCAGCTCGCGGACCGCCGCTTCGGGCGAGAGGTCGACGAAGACGGTCAGGTCGGGGGTGAGCGGCGCGGCGCCCAGCATGCCGCGGGCCCGGGCCTCGAGCACGTTCAGGTCCTCGCGGAACCAGTCGCGCCCCTTCAAGCCGGCGTAGACCACCGATGAGAGCGTGAAGCTCTTGCAGAGCACCGTCTTGCCGGCGCCCAGCTTCTCGCGCGCCACCGCCGAGACCCGCGCCCGCGAGGCCAGCTCGAAGAAGAAGTCGGCCTCGAAGCGCCCATAGCGCCAGCTGCCGTCGAGGCCGCTAGCGCCCATGAGCTGGGCCCGGCCGCTGTCGGGGCTGTCGAGCTCGTAGACCTCGACGCCCTCCGCGGCAAGAGCGGCACGCACCTTGTCGACCAGCGCCACCACCAGCCGGCCGGCGCCGTAGATCCCCTCGAAGACGACGAACTTCCCTGGCTTCATTCCTGTTCCCCTGCCTGCGGAGTCTTGTTGAGGCGAGACCCTATACCAGGATGGCCTTGAGCGCCTCGGCGGTGCTCGACCGCCGCTGCTTCTCCACCTCGCGCGGATCGACCTCGACGTGCTTCTCGTCGGGGGTGATCTTGAAGAGCGCCTGCCCCTTCTGCACGATGGTCCCCTCGCCGCCCTGGATGACGATCTTGTCGAGGGTGCCGGAGAACTGGGCCCGGATGGTGTTGAACATCTTCATGACCTCGACCACGTAGAGCGGCTGCCCCTTCTCGAAGTGCATGCCCTCGCTGACGAAGCGCGGGCGGCCCGGGGCCTCCTGGCCGTAGTACATGCCGCCGCTGACCGCCACGATCTCGTCGGCCTTGGTGACCGGCGGAGGGGCCAGCACCTTCTTCATCCGCAGCTGCAGGTCGACGTCGTTGAGGGAGGTGGGGATGGTGACGTCGAGGTTCTCCTCGACCTTGAAGTCGAAGAACTTCACCTTGGCGGCGATCATGAAGAGCATCCCGAGCAGCTCATTGCCGGCCTCGAAGCCGAGGTGGGCGGCGCGGATCTTCTCCCAGGTCTCGGCCTCAAAGCCGCCCTGCGGCGCCTCCTTGCGCAGCACCTCGTCGAGCTGCTTGAACTGCGCCTCGGAGAGTCCGAGCCTGGTGCGCACCTCGCCGTAGAAGCGGCTGGCGCGCGACAGCAGCGCCTGGTCGTGCTCCCAGATCACCTCGGCGGCCGGGGCCTTCGGGTCCCACGCCATGTTGAGGTAGTCGTAGGTCTCCTGCAGGATCGCCAGCGGGTTGCGCTGCCAGGTGAGCTTGCCGCCGGCCACCGAGGCGTCGTTGCGGTGGAGGCTGAGCCAGCCTGAGAGCAGGTGCGGATCGGCCAGCAGCCGGTCCATGGGGCGGGTCAGCAGCGTCCCCTTGCGGTCGAGCACCTCGGCCGTGGCCTTGGCCATGGCCGGGTCGTCGGGGTTGGCCGCCGCCGCCTGCTTGGCGTAGTGCTTCTTCATCTCCAGGAAGGCGAAGACCGTGTCGATCTTGTTCGACTCCTCCTTGAGCTGGCCCATCAGCGTCAGGTAGGGGACCACGAAGCGGGTGGTCGGCTTGGCCATGACGTTCTGGCCGATGAACCAGTTGACCAGGCCGTAGTGGAACTCGAGGTTGGTGGCCACGTCCTGCCCGCGCAGGCTGGTGCGGGAGAGCACCGTGGAGAGGTGCTGGTAGCTCGACAGCCGATCGTCGCCCTTGGTGAGCAGCAGGGCGATGTTCGAGTCGTAGGCCCCGGCCACCCGGTAGCGCATGAACATGCCGGTGTCGGGGTTGGGCAGGCTGATGCCCTGGTCGTCGCGGATCTCGCCCTCGATGGGCTGCGACCAGAAGCGGATCACGCCGCCGGCGTGGGGGGAGAGCGAGGCGTCGGTGGCGTTGAGGCGGGCCTCGGCCGAGGCCCCGAAGCGCGGCTGCCGCTCCGGCTGGGGGAGCCGCTGCTTGTGGCGGGCCAGCAGCGCCATGGCCTCGACCAGCGACTCGACCACGAAGAAGTCGTTCGGGTCCTTTGGGTTGGTGAACTTGAGGCTGTAGCAGAGCTCCGAGACCCGGTGCTCCACCTGGATGCGGGTGTTGACCTCCATGAAGTAGTAGCGGTCGCGGTCGACGATGCACTCGAAGGTCGAGG
>JANYBC010000143.1 GCA_025360965.1 Anaeromyxobacter sp.
GAGCCGGTCACCCCCAGCAGCACCTGGTGGGTGTCGCCGCGGCGCAGGCCGGCCACCAGCTCGCCGAGCGCGCGCGGCTGGTCGCCGGTCGGCTTGAAGTCGCTCTTCAGGTCGAAGGGCATGAGGGCGGGAGCATAGCGCCCCGGTCGGACCGGCGCCGCGCCTGTGCGGAGGGCCGATGGGTGACCGGCGACGGCTTCGCGCCGCCGCAGTAGTGCGTACGCCCCGTGCGTGGCCCCGCTCTTGCAATTTGGGCGCCCAACACGGACCCAGAGTAACGTCGCCTCCGACCGGCCGGCCGAAGCGCGGACCAGCCATCGAGAGGCGGCCACCAGGCCCCTCACCCCTCCTCGGCGAGGAGGAGAATCTCTGGGCGGCCTGGGGCGCACTGCAAATGACTTGCGAAAACCGACATAAAGTGTCGGTATATGCAAATGACCCGTAGGCGACCTTCCCCGAGACTCTCCGCGCTCCTGGACGCCCTCCAGGAGCGCGGCCGGTACACCTTTACCCGCGCCGAGGCCTTGAAGGAGCTTCGCTCCACGTCCGAGGCGCTGGAGGTCGCCGCCCGGCGGCTGGCCGCCAAGGGGCGCCTGGCGATGCCGCGGCGCGGTTTCTACGTCATCGTGCCGGCTGAGTACCGGAGCGCCGGGGCGCCCCCTCCCGACTGGTTCATCGACGACCTGATGCGCTTCGTAGGCCGGCCCTACTACGTCGGGCTCCTCTCGGCAGCCGCGCTTCACGGGGCTGCGCACCATCAGCCCCAGGAGTTCCAGGTGCTGACCGACGCGCCGCTCCGCCCGGCGCGGGCTGGGCGGGTGCGCCTCCGCTTCTTCTCCAAAGCCACCGCCGGCGGCACGCCGACCGTTGCGGTCAAGACCCAGACCGGCGCCATGAAGGTCTCCACGCCCGAGGCCACCGCCATCGACCTGGTCCGCTACGTCGAGGGCGCCGGCCAACTCGGCAACGTGGCGACAGTCCTCTCCGACCTGGGCGAGCGGCTCGACGGCAGGAAGCTCCTCGCCGCCGCGAGCGAAGGCGTCGAGCTTCCAACCCTCCAGCGGCTCGGCCACCTCCTCGAGGCGGTCGGGGCAGGCAGCGTCGCCAGGCCCCTGCAGCGTTGGGTCGCCGGCCGCCGGCCGCGGCGAGTGCTCCTGCGCCCGAGCGGACCGGGGCCGATCCTCAATGAGGATCGCCGCTGGCTCGTCGGCGTGAACGAGTCGGTCGAGGTCGAGCGGTGATCCCCCGCGCGCACATAACCGCGTGGCGGGCGCAGGCCCCGTGGGGGACCGACGCCCAGGTCGAGCAGGACCTCGTCCTCACCCGCGCCGTCGTCGAGATCTTCCGCCATCCCCTGCTCCGGGAGACGCTCGACCACTGGCTCGGCCCGCCGAAGCGGGAGCAGACCGCCTCGGCCGTCCGGTTCATCTACCGCTTCGAGTCGGAGGGGCCGCCCACCACGCCGCTCCGGCTCAAGATCGAGATCAACACGCGGGAGCACCTGAACGTCCTGCCGCTCGAGGCGCGGACCTTCGGCCTGGAGAACCCGTGGTTCTCCGGCCAGGCCAGCGTCCGCATCTATGCGCTGGAGGAGCTGCTCGGCACCAAGTTGCGAGCGCTCTACCAGCGCAAGAAGGGGCGCGACCTCTTCGACCTGGCCGGCGTCCTGGAGCGCGCCCCCGGCCTGAGGACCGACGAGGTCGTGCGCTGCTTCGGCGCCTACCTCGCCGCGGCCGGGCAGAAGGTGTCGAGGGCCGAATTCGAGGCCAATCTCGAAGCGAAGCTGCAGGACACCGCCTTCAAGCGAGACATCGAGCCGCTGCTGGTTCCCGACGCCTGGGCCGCCTACGACGCGACCGCTGCGGGGCAGCGCGTCCGGAGGGCCCTCCTCGCGGCGCTCCCTGGTGAACCCTGGAAGGGCCACCCATGACCACCGGCCTCGTTGCCTCTCGCCAAGCCCTGGGCCGAGTTGCTGGGAAGGTCTACTCCCTCGACGTGCTGTCATGCCCCCAGTGCGGAGGGCCATGTGCGCAATTGCCGCCAACGGCCCCGGGACCGACCGGTTCTGCTTGCGCCCACGCCCCGGCCGTCGGAACCTCCGGGAATGGCCGTGCGCAAGGTTGGGACGAGCCGGATCGTCCGCGAGACCGGCCGGGGCGGGATGGCCGCGGAGCGGTGAGCAGGCAGGTCCCCGCCACCGAGGAGGTGGTGGCGGCGGGTATCCCGGGGCGGCGGGTGCGGCGGCTCCTGCTCTTCCTGCTGCTGTCGGTCGCTGGGGCGGCGGGTTGGTACTTCGGGCGCTGAAGCGAGGCGCCTTCAACCGGTCGGCTCACCAGCTCCAACGCCCGCTCGCGGCAGCTTCGCCCGCCCTGGAGTTGAAGCTCCCGGTCGAGGACTACGAGGGGAAGCACCTTCCGATCTACCCGCCCGATCCGTTGGCGGCCATCCGTTTCCGGATGGAGCAGCTCGACCTGGACCGGAAGGCGCTGGAGCCAAGCATCGGATCGCGAGCGCGGGTCTCCGAGGTGCTCTCCGGCCGGCGTCGGCTCACCCTCGACATGATCCGCCGACTCCACCGGCAGCTGGGAATCCCCGCCGAGGTCTTGCTGGCGTCATGAGCCTTCGAGTGCGTCCCTCACGAGACGCACCGTACCCGGCGCCCTATCGGAGCCCGATCGCGCCGGACGCACGACCGGCCGTCTCCTGAACGGCGCCGGCCTCGCTTGGCGCCAGGCGTCCCGGCGTGGTGCACTGTCTGGATGTCGCTCGCCGCATGGCCCCTCACCGTCGCCGTGGCCCTGCTCGTGGCCGCCCACCTTGCTGCCGACGCGCTGGGCCACCCGACCTGGCGGGGCCTCACCAAGGTCGCGGCCTCGCTCGCCTTCGTCGCGATTGGGCTCCTTCCCGGCCCACCAGGGCCGCTCGCCGGCGGTCTGCTCACCGGCCTGGCCCTCTCGGTCCTGGGCGACGCCGCGCTCCTCTCGGCACGGCGCGGCTGGTTCCTGGCCGGTCTGGCCGCCTTCCTCCTCGCACACCTGTCCTACGCGGCGGCCTTCGCCGCGGTCGGGCGTCCGGACCCCTGGCTGCTCCTGCCAGTGGCCGCGCTCCTCCTCGGCACGCTTCGCTGGCTCTGGCCGCGCGCCGGCGCCATGCGCGGGCCGGTCGTCGCCTACTGCCTCGCCATCGGCACCATGCTCTGGCTGTCCCAGGGCGTGGACCGAGTGGAGGTCCGCCTGGGTGCCATCCTCTTCGCCGCCTCCGACCTGGCCGTGGCGCGCGACCAATTCGTACGACCCGGCCTCGCGAACCGGGCGGTCGGGCTGCCGCTCTACTATGCGGCACAGGTGCTGCTGGCGCTGGCGGTGCGGTAGCCTCGAAGGCGGCAGCACCTCGGAGGCGGGCGTTCGCGAACGTTCTGCAACCGGGGTGGGATCGGTGTCTGCGATGGAAGCCCGGCCTGCGCGAAGGCCGGCCCGGCTCACTTTTCGCAACAGCTCAACGTTCCGAGACCCGAGCCCGGCCCCGAACGGAGTCACCAGCATGAAACCAGCCCCCGCAGCCAGCGATTCGCAGCAGCTCTCGGTGCTGGTCCACCGGTCCCTGGAATCGGTCCGGCCGCTCGCGCCGGCCCTGGACGCCCTCAACCGGGTCTCCAGGCGCCCCACCCCCTTCGCCTCCCTGGAGTACCTGGAAGCTTTCGAGGCCAACGACGAGCACGCGGTCGCCGGTCAGGCGCCCCTGCTCCTGGTGATCGAGGAAGGCGGGCTGGCCATCGGCTGGGTGCCCTGCGGGTGATCGGTGAGCGAACGCTGGGGCTCCGGTCGAAGCGCGTCACCTTCTTCACCACCCACGACGTCGATCGACCCGGCCTGGTCTGCCGCCCCGAGGATGAGGGCCGCTGCGCCGATGCGGTCTGGCGACACCTGCTCGAGAAGGAGGGCGCCGACGCCATCGAGCTGATGGCGCAGGACGAGAACTCGCCGCTGCTGCCGCGTGACCGTCTCCTGCCGGGCTGGCGGGTCCGCACCTTCGACAGCATCCCCAACAGCACCATCGTCCTCGGCCAGACGCCGTTGGCCGACTGGTTCGGCTCCCTCCAGAAGAAGTACCGGCTCAGGGTCGGCCGGCAGGCGCGGCGCCTGTTCACTGCTGGCCGGGTCGAGCTCCTGACCGCGCGCCACCCCGATGCGCTCGGGCCGTTCCTGGAACTCTACCTCGACCTGGAGAGGCGCAGCTGGAAGTCCGGGGCCGGGGCGGGCATCGGGCGCCACCCGAAGCGGGTGGCGCTGTTCCGCACCCAGTGCCTGCCCGGTCGGGCCGCCGCGCCGGTGATCCACCTCCTCACGCTCGATGATCTCCCGGTGGCCGGGATGTTCGGGGTCGACTTCGCGGGCGGCTTCTACGGCAGGGAGATCGCCTTCGACGAAGACTGCGCCTCCATGGCCCCGGGAAACCTGCTCATGCTGCTGGCGATCGGGGAGGCCATCGGGCGGGGTGGCGCCTTCGTGAACCTCCTCGGCTTCTTCGGCTACTACAAGTCGCGGTGGGGCGCGACCGCGACCGCCACCCGGGGTGTCCAGCTCCTGCGCCGGTGGTCGGCGCCTTGGGCCCTGGCCCTGGTGCAGGCGGCGCTCCGCCGGCTGCGACCCGCGGGCGCCGTGGTGGAGGCCGGGGCCTTCAATCCGGCTCGCCGGGAGGCGATCGGAGACGGGCCGCCCGAAGGAGCCCCCGACGCCCCGCCGCCAGACCGGCGGGTCGAGCGGGCGCTGCTGCGCGACACGCTGGCGCGCCTGGCACCGGACCTGGTGGGCCGGCTCGGCGGGGCGGCGTTGGATGCAGCGCTGCCGTTCCCCACCGTCGAGGAGCCGGTCGTTGCCCCAGCGTCCCCACGACGCGGCCGTGCGGCTCCTGGTCCTGAAGTTCGGTGACGAGAGCCAGGCCGCCGATCGCCGCCGGCTCCGGCGGTGGCCACCGGCTGGGCGGCGGCGGCAGCCCGAAGAAGGCCGCCACCTCGTCCCAGCCGGCGTGATCGTCTCCAGCCGACCGCGGGCTCTCCCTCCTGCCAGTGACTGAAACCCCAAAAGCCTCGACTTTCCGTGGCTCTTTGGCTAGTCTCCGCACCGTCTTGCTCGCGCGAAGTCAGCGTCGGAGCCCCGGCCACCCGGCCGGGTTTTCTCTTTGGAACACCTGATCTGCTGGAGGCAACGATGGCATTCAACCCAGGGCACCTGAAGCGCCAGAAGGAAGCGAAGCGCGCCGAGAAGCAGCGCGAGAAGGACGCCCGCCGCGACGAGCGCAAGCGCGAGAAGGACGCCCGCCCCGAGGGGACCGAGGGCGACATCGATCCCGACATCGCCGGGATCGTCCCCGGTCCGCAGCCGAAGCCCGAGGAGTAGCCTGACCTCGCCCCGCCGCCGCGCCCGTCAACGGGCCGGCGCGTCGGGACCGCCGGCCTACCCCGCCACCTTCCAGGTGGTCCCCTCCGGGCTGTCCATGATGGCCACGCCGCCCGTCAGCAGCTCGTCACGGATGGCGTCGGACCGGGCGAAGTCCTTGGCCCGGCGGGCCTCGGTCCGTTCCGCCAGCTTCGCCTCCACCGCCGCGCCGTCGATGCCACGCCGGGCAGCCGCCTTCCCCCTGAGCGCGAGCAGCGCCGCGCGGGGAGGCCGCCCCAGCAGCCCCATGGTCTCGCCGACGGTCCGCGCCGCGGCGGCGAAGGCGGCGAGCGAGGCCTGCTGCCCCGGGCTCCTCTTCCCCTTCAGGTCGCAGAGCGCGTTGGCCGCCGTGAAGGCCTCGGCCAGCAGCCCGAGCACCTGCGGCGTGCCGAAGTCGTCGTCGAGGGCCTCACGGCAGCGCTCCAGCAGGGTGTCGTTTGCAGCCGGAGCCGCGCCGGCCGAGAGCCGATCGGCCTTCTCCAGCGTCTCGTAGAGGTAGCCGAGCCGGAGCTCGGCCTCGCCGAGCACCAGGTCGGAGAAGTTGAAGTCGCGCCGGTAGTGGGTGCCGAGCAGGAAGAACCGCAGCCCCTCGGCGTCGAACTTCTCCAGCACCTGGCGGATGGTGAAGAAGTTGCCGAGCGACTTGGACATCTTCTCGTCATCGATCCCGACGAAGCCGTTGTGCAGCCACTGCCGGGCGTACTGGTCGGCGTGGAGTGCGTCGCCGCAGGCGCAGACCGACTGGGCGATCTCGTTGGTGTGGTGCGGGAAGACCAGGTCCTTTCCTCCGCTGTGGAGGTCGAAGGTATCGCCGAGGTGCTTCTTGCTCATGGCCGAGCACTCGATGTGCCAGCCCGGGCGGCCCTCGCCCCACGGGCTGGGCCAGCGCGGTTCGCCCGGCTTGGCCCCCTTCCAGAGCGCAAAGTCGAGCGGGTCGAGCTTGGCCTCGCCGCGCTCGACGCGGGCCCCGGAGCGCAGGTCGTCGAGGTTGCGGCGCGAGAGCTTGCCGTACTCGGGAAACTTGCGGACCGCGAAGTAGACGTCGCCGTTGCCGGGGGCGTAGGCGAAGCCCTTCTGGACCAGCAGCTCGATGAGCGCCACGATCTCGGGGATGTGGTCGGAGACGCGCGGCTCGATGTCGGGGCGCAGGCAGCCGAGCGCGTCGAGGTCCTCGTGGAAGGCGTCGGCGAAGCGGGCGGCCAGCGCCAGCGGGTCCTCGCCCCGCTGGTTGGCGCGGGCGATGATCTTGTCGTCCACGTCGGTGAAGTTGCGGACGTACTTCACGCGGTAGCCGCGGGCGCGCAGGTGGCGCACCACCACGTCCCAGACCACGTAGCAGCGGGCGTGGCCGAGGTGGGAGTAGTCATAAACGGTCGGGCCGCAGACGTAGAGGCCGACCTCCCCGGGGACCAGGGTGGTCAGCTCGTGCTTCTGCCCGGTCAGCGTGTCGTGCAGCTGGATGGCCATCGCGCCTCGTTCCCCTTCAGTCCAGCAGGCTCTTCACCAGCGCCCGCAGGTTCACCGCGAGCAGGAGCAGCAGCAGCCCGGCGCCGACCGCCGCCAGCCAGCGATCCCCGGGGCGGTCGCCATCGCGCAGCACCAGCCAGGTATCGCCGAGCGCCGAGCCGCGCGCCCGGATGGCGGCCACCACCGGCGCGTACTCGAGGCGGCCCGCGGCCGGCAGCAGCCGCCCCTCGTAGACCGGCGGCCCCCCGCGGCCTGGACGATCGACCAGCAGGTTGGTGCCGGCGAGCCGCCCCACGGTGCGGGCCTGCCCGGTCTGGTCGACGGTCGCCGAGACCGCCTCCGCCAGCTCCCCGCGCACCTGCACCAGCCGGTTGTCCCGGGCCCGCTCGAAGGCGTAAGCCCCCGGCCCGCCGAGATCGATGGGCGTCCGCGAGGCCAGGGCGTACTGGGCGTCCGGCGCCAGCTCCCAGAGCAGCCAGCCGCAGACCGACGCGGCCAGCAGGGCGAAGACCGGAGAGCGCGAGAGCAGCGCCGACTCGCGCCGCCGCGGCAGGACTGGGAGCCCGTCGTCGAGCCTGGGCTCGATCGGCGGTACGCTCATCGTCCGCTCCTCACCAGCAGGGCGACGGCGGTGGCGGCGATCCCCTCGCCGCGGCCGACGAACCCCATCCCCTCGCCGGTGGTCGCCTTGACGTTGACCTGCGACGGAGAGACGCCGAGCGCCTCTGCCAGCCGGGCCCGCATCTCGGCGGCGCGGGGGGCGATCCTGGGGCGCCTGGCCGCCAGCGTGACGTCGGCATTGCCGAGGCGCCAGCCGGCCGCGGCCGCCAGCGCGGCGATCTCGCGCAGCAGCCGGAGCGAGGAGACCCCCTTCCACCGCGGGTCGGTGTCGGGGAAGTGGCGGCCGAGGTCGCCGAGCCCGGCGGCCCCGAGGATGGCGTCGCCGATGGCGTGGGCGCAGACGTCGGCGTCGGAGTGGCCGAGCAGGCCGTCACCCTCGAACTCGACGCCGCCCAGGATCAGCTTGCGGCCGGGCTCGAAGCGGTGGCAGTCGTAGGCCACGCCGCTGGCCACCGGGGCCTCGGTGAGGGCGCGGGCCCTGGCCACGTCCTCGGGCGAAGTGATCTTGAAGTTTCCTGGCTCGCCCGGCACCAGCGTGACCGGGGCCCCGAGCCGCTCGACCAGCCCGCACTCGTCGGTGGCGGAGGAGGCCTCGGCCCCGGCCTCCTGGTAGGCGCGCAGCAGCAGGTCTCGGCGGAAACCCTGGGGCGTCTGGGCCAGCCAGAGCTCGCGCCGGTCGAGGGTCGCGGCCACGCGCGGCGGCTCCCCCTCCCCGGCCCGCTTCACGGTGTCGGTGACCGGCAGGGCCGCCAGCGCGGCGCCGTCCCGGGCCGCCGCCTCGGCGACCCGCGCCACCAGCCCCGGCGTGGCGAAGGGGCGCGCCGCGTCGTGGACCAGCACCACCCCGCAGTCCCCCAGCGCGGCCAGGCCGTTGCGGACCGAGTCGGCCCGCGCCGGACCGCCGGCCACGGCCCGCCCCGGCCTGGCGAGCCCGGCCAGGGCCTCGGTGGCCCGCGGCTCCTCGCCGGCGGGGACCACCAGCACCAGCTCGTCGACCAGCGGGCAGTCGGCCAGCAGCCTGGCGGAGCGGCGCAGCACGGTCTCGCCGCCCAGCTCCAGCCATTGCTTGGCCAGCCCGGCACGAAGCCCGGACCCGCCGGCCGCCACGATCGCCCCCACCCGAACGCCGAGGATCATCCCGAGGACTCCGCCGGCCGGGTCACCGGCCGCCGTTGGCACTCCCGCTGCAAACCGGTTCCCGGCATGAGCCACCTCGCCGGATTTCCGGGGCTTCGACCGTCGAAACGCGACCGCCGCGCGGACCAGCGTCCGTGCGGCGGCCACGACCATACCGCCCCGGCGCGCGGCCAGGGCGGCGTATCAACAGTTGAAGATCTTCTTCAGGTCCGACTCGACGTCCTGCTCGTCGCAGTCCTTGGCGATGGCCAGCTCCTTGATGAGGAGCGACCGGGCGGTGTCGAGCATCTTGCGCTCGCCGAAGGAGAGGTCCTTGTCGGAGCGGAGCAGGTAGAGATCGCGCAGCACCTCGGCGATCTCGAAGACCGAGCCGGTCTTGATCTTGTCCATGTACTCCCGGTAGCGGCGGTTCCAGGTCGTGGAGTCGACCGAGACCTCCTTCTCGCGGAGGATGGAGTAGACCTTCTTGACGTCCTTCTCGCCGATGATCTCGCGAAGGCCGACCGAGTTGACCTTGTTCATCGGGATCATGATCTTCATCCCGTTCTCGAGGATGCGGAGCACGTAGAAGGACTGCCGCTGGCCGGCGACCTCCTTGTGCTCGATCCCGAGGACCTCACCCACGCCCTGGCCGGGGTAGACGGCCATGTCTCCGACCTTGAAGCTCGGGGACATGCTTCCTCCAATGGTTCCGGACATTTAGACCTCCGCTCGCCATGCGTTCCCGGCCGGGGTGAAGCGTTTGGGCCGAGGCGGGAGCTTAGGCGAAGTCTTGTATCACAATCGGGTCCAGAAATCAATATAACCTGTTATTCCCTGTGGATGCGTAAGTCGACGGCCTCTTTAGAGGGGATCGGGTCATGATTTCGAGGAGTCCCCTGGTCCCGCTCGGCGTCGGCTTCCTGCTCGGGGCGGCGGTCGGTCTTTCCGGCACAGCGAGCCCGATGGCCCTTCCGGGGCTCCTCCTTCTGGTGGCTTCGCCGCCCCTGGCCCCGGTCGCCTTCGCGGCCGCAGGCTGGCTGGGGGCCGAGTCGGCGCGCTCGCCCCCGGAGGCGACGCCCGAAGGGCCCATGGAGGTAGAAGGGACGATTCGATCGGTGCCGTCCCCTTCCGGCGAGCGGCTCCGCTACACCCTGGTCGAGCCGAGCGGCCGGAGGCTCGAGCTGGTCACGCCGCCCGCGGAGTGGCCACTGGCCATGGGGGACCGGGTCCGGCTGCTGGCCCGCCTGCGCCAGCCCCCCGGCCCACGCAACCCGGGCGCTACCGACCAGCGGGACCGGCTGGCCGCGGTCGGGATCTCGCTCCTCGGCGAGGGGCTGCTCCCCCCGGTCCGGATCGCGGCGGCGAGTCCGCTCGCTTGGCTGGAGCGGGGTCGTCAGCGCTTCGCCGAGGCGGCCGCCAGCCTGCCGGCGCGGGAGGCCTCGGTGGTCCGCGCCATCGGCACCGGCGACCGGGGTGCGCTCGACGCGGCCACCAACCAGTCCTTTGTCCGCAGCGGCCTGGCGCACGTGCTGGCTGTCTCGGGGCTCCACCTCGTGGTGGTGGCCGCCGGGCTGGAGCGAACGCTGCGCTGGCTGCTGCTCCGCTCGGACCGGCTCTCGGCGCGGTTCGAGCCACGCCGCAGCGCCGCCGCCCTCGCCATCCCCGCCACCCTGCTCTACGCCATCGCCACCGGCGCCGGCTTCTCGGTGATCCGCGCCGCGGTGGCGGCCGGAGCGGTCTTCGCAGGCACGGTCCTCGACCGGGAGGGATCGCCGGCCAACGCGCTCGGCCTCGCCACGCTGGCCTGCCTCGGCGCCGAGCCGGGCGCCCTGCTCGACCCATCGCTCCAGCTCTCGCTCGCCTCGGTGGCCGGACTGGTGACGCTGGCGGGGCCGCTGCGCCGCGCCATGCCGGTGGCGGCGCCGATGCGTGGGAGCTGGCGCGCCCGGCTGCAGGAGCCGCTGCTCTCCGGGCTCTGCGCCACGCTGGCCGCCAGCCTGGCCACCGCGCCGATCCTGGCGCTCCACTTCCGGCGGCTCCCGGCCCTCGGCCTGCTCGCCAACCTCGCCGGCATCCCCATCGGCACGGCGCTGACCGGCGTGACCGCGCTGGCGGCGCTGCTGGCCGCGGTCTCACCGCTGGCGGCCCAGCCGCTCCTCTGGCTCAGCTGGCCGCTGGCGCGGGCGCTGCTGCTGGTCTCGGATCTCGCCGCCGCCCCGCGCTTCGCCGTTCTCGGCGTCGCCTCGCCGGGCCCGCTCCTCGCGCTGCTGGCCTGCGGCCTGATCCTGCTCGCCCCCATGCTCCGGGGCTGGCGACGCGGCCTGGCGGTGGCCGGCTTCGTGGCCTGCCTCGCCCTCCCCGGCCCGGTGCGCGCCGCCGCCTCGGCCGCTCGCGGCCAGCTGGAGTGGATCGTCATCTCGGTCGGCCAGGGCGATTCGTCCCTGCTGCGCCTCCCCGACGGCTCGGCGGTCCTCATCGACGGCGGCGGGACCTTCCCCGGCGGACCAGACCCCGGCGAGCGGGACGTGGCCCCCCTGCTGCTCGACCTCGGTGTCAGCCGCCTCTCCGAGGTGGTGATCTCCCACCCGCACCCGGACCACATCCTCGGCCTGGCCAGCGTGGCGGCGGCCGTGCACGTGGAGCGGGTGGTGACCGGCGAGGGCAGCTTCGGCGCGGAGGCCATGGCGGCGCTGGCGACCTTACCCCCCCTGACCCGGCTGCGGCCTGGTCAGGGCTGGGAGCGGGCCGGGGTGCGGTTCGAGGCGGTGAGCGGCCCGGTCGGAGACATGGTGGAGAACGACGCCTCCCTTGTGCTGCGCGTCAGCTACGGCGCGACCGCCTTCCTCTTCACTGGCGACGTGGAGGGTGCCGGGGAGGCGGCGGCGCTGGAAGGTGGACGGACGCTCGCGGCCGACGTGGTCAAGGTGCCACATCACGGCAGCCGGACCAGCTCCTCGGCCGCCTTCGTCGCCGCCGTCCACCCGCGCTGGGCGGCGGTGAGCCTCGGCGTTGGCAACCGCTTCGGCTTCCCGCACGCCGAGGCCATCGACCGCTGGCGTGGGATCGGCGCCACCATCCTGCGGACCGACGAGGGGGCCATCCGCTTCGTCTCCGACGGCGTGCTGGTGCGGCAGCTCCCGGCCGCTCCGGTGGTCGATCCACTGGCGCTCTGGCGTGAGGCCCGGGGAGCAGGGCCATGAAGCGCTCGCCCGGATCCCCGCCGCCGGGGCAGCCCGAGGCAGGCGCGACCCGGTTCGACGCCGGCGCCCTGCTGCGACGGGCGGAGGTCGGCGCGGCCCGGGCCGGTCCTCACCTGCTGGTGCGCGAGCCGGGTGAGCCGGAGCGGGTGGTGGCGCTCACGGCCGACTGCACGGTGGGACGAGGGGCCGGGGCCGTGCTGCGGCTCCGCGATCCGAGCGCCTCCCGCCTCCACCTGCGCCTCCGTCTCGACGGCGCGGGGACCTCGGCCGAAGACCTCAGCTCGCGCAACGGCCTCAACGTCAACGGCCGCCGCTGGCGCGGCCACCGGCGGTTGCGCAGCGGCGATGAGCTGGAGGTGGGCGAGTCGCGGCTGCGCTTCGTCGACCCGCTCGAGCCGCCCTCCGCGGCCGTGCCCCAGGCCCAGTCGTCGCGTCGCCTGCCATCGGTCTGCTCGCGGCTGGCGCTGGCGGCCGGGCTGCTCCTGCTGGCGGCGCTGGCGCTGGCGCTCGGCTGAGCCGGCCGGCGCGGTGAGGCACGGGCAGCGCGCTACCTGCTGCCGTACTGGATGGCGCGCTGCCTGGCCGCTTCGCGGAGCTCCGGCCTCACGTCGCTGGCGTCGCTGGCGGCGTAGCGGGCGTAGAGGTCCCCGGCGCGAGGGTCATCGAGCGCACGGTAGGTCTCGGCCAGCCCGAAGATGGGAGTGGCCATGGCGGGCACCTTCGGCAGCGCGGTCTCGTAGTCGCGCGCCGCGTCCTTGTAGCGCGCCAGGCCATAGAGGGCGCTGGCGCGAGCGGCGAAGGCGACGCCGAGCTTCGGGTCGAGGATCAGCGCCTGATCCAGCTCGAGGACCGCCCCCTTGAAGTCTCGCTCGCCGATCATGGCGAGCGCCGACCTGTAGCGGCGCACCGCCTCCTGGTTCGGCGTCGCCGCAGGGGCGGCGCCAGGAGCACCCGCGGCCCCGGCCCCGCTACCGCCGGGTCCGGCCGCGGCAGGAGGCGCCGGAGCGGGCGCGGTCGGCGCGACGTCATCGGTGAGCCGGTAGCTCCGAGGTCCCTGCGCCGCAGGGGCCATCGCGGCGGCCGGCGCCACCGACCCCGCCGGCCGCGGTGGGGCTGTGACCGGCTTGCGCAGCTCGTCGAGGAGCCGGCTGGCCTCGGGGCTACCGGGGTCGAGCTCGAGCGCCTGGCGCAGCTGCCGCTCCGCCTCGTCGGGGTGATTGAGCGACGTGTAGGCGCGGGCCAGCCTGATGCGCGCCACGGCGCTGGCCGGGTCGAGGTAGACGGCGTCCTGATAGGCGAAGAGCGCGGCGCGGTAGTCGCCGGAGAGCCAGGCCCTGTCGCCTGCGCCGAGCTTCTCGATCAGCGCCGCCGAGGGGGGCGCGGCCGGGGGAGGCGCGGTGACAGGCGGAGCGCTCGTGGGAACCGGCACCGGGGCCACCACCACGGGGGCAGCGGCAGGCGGGGCAGCGCCGGCCGCTGGCGGTGCGCCCCCTGTCGCCACGGCCGGTGCCCGCTCCGGCGCGGCCTCGACCTTGGGCGGTCCCTTCAACTCGGCGATGGCGGCGCGCGCCTTCTCGACCCTCGGCGCCTGCTCCGGAGTCGACCTGGCCAGGTCGATGTAGAGCTGGTACTCGACGATGGCCGCGCCCCGGTTCCCGAGGGCCCGGAGCGACTCGGCCAGGCCGTAGTGGCCGTCGACGTCGGTGGGGCGGAGCTTGACGTACTTCTCGTACGCGGTCCGCGCCTTCTGGTGGTCGCCGCTGCGCCGGGCGGCGTAGGCGAGGTTGTACCAGGCGTTGGCGTACTGCGGGTCGATCTCGACGGCGTAGCCGAACGCCTCGATCGCCTTGTCGGGCTGCTTGGCGGAGTAGTAGACCTCGCCGAGGGCCTCGTGGGCCTCGGCGTAGCCCCCGTCGAGCTGCAGCGCAGCCCGGTAGGCCCTGGCGGCGCCGTCACCGTCGCCCTCCTTGCGCAGCCGGTCCCCCAGCTCCTTCTGGACGCGCGCCTCCGGCGAGGTGGCCGCGAGGGCGGCCGGGGCCGCGAGCAGGAGCAGCGCGAGGGCGATGGAGCGCATGATCCGGGGGCTCCCGTGGGGCGAGGGCGGCGTCGACGGGTGGCCGGGCCCCTCAGGCCCGGAACGGGTTCTCGAGCAGGATGGTCTCGCCGCGATCGGCGCCGACCGAGAGCCCCATCACCTTGACGCCGGAGAGCTCCTCGATGCGCCTGACGTAGGCCTTGGCGGCGGCCGGGAAGGCGTCGAAGCTCCGCAGCCCGTCGATCTTCTCGACCCAGCCGGGCAGCTCCTCGTAGATCGCCTCGGCCCTCTCCAGCAGGTCGAGGTCGCTCGGCATCTCGTCGTAGCGCTTCCCGTCGACCCGGTAGGCCACCGCGATCTTGAGGGTGGCGAACCCGGTCAGACAGTCGAGCTTGGTGATGGCGATGCCGTCGAGCCCGTTGACGCGAGCCGCGTAGCGCAGCGCCAGCATGTCGAGCCAGCCGGTGCGGCGAGGCCGGCCGGTGGTGGCGCCGAACTCGTTGCCGATCTTTCGCAGCCGCTCGCCGGTCTCGTCCTTCAGCTCGGTCGGGTACGGACCGCCGCCCACGCGGGTCGAGTAGGCCTTGGTGATCCCGAGCACGTAGTCGACGGCCCGGGGGCCGAGGCCGCAGCCGACCACGGCGTTCCCGGCCACCGTGTTGGAGGACGTGACGTACGGGTAGGTGCCATGGTCGACGTCGAGCATGGTCCCCTGCGCGCCCTCGAAGAGAAGCTGCTTGCCGGCCTTGATGGCGCGGTAGAGCCAGAGCGAGACGTCGGTGGCGTAGAGGGCCAGCCGCTTGCCGAGCTCGGTGTAGGTCCGGACGATGGTGGCCTCGTCGAGATCGGGCGTGGCGCCGAGCCGCTTCAGCTCCTCGAACGCGGTCGGCAGCCGCTCCTTGACGCGCTTCGCCAGCCGCGTCCCGTCGAGCAGGTCGCGCACCCGCAGGCCGCGCCGCGCCACCTTGTCCTCGTAGGTCGGTCCGATGCCGCGCCCGGTGGTGCCGATCTTGCCCGCCCCGGCCGCCGCCTCCCGGGCGATGTCGATCTGCTTGTGCCACGGCATGATGACGTGGGCGTCGAGCGACAGCACCAGCTGGCCGTCGTCCTTGAGGAAGCCCTTCTGCTTGAGCCGGTCGATCTCCATCACGAAGACGGTCGGGTCGAGCACCACGCCGTTGCCGATGACGCAGGACTTCCCGGGGTGGAGGATGCCGGCCGGGATCAGGTGCAGGACGGTCTTCTCTCCGTCCACCACCAGGGTGTGCCCGGCGTTGTTGCCACCCTGGAAACGGACCACCACGTCGGCACGGGAGGTCAGCAGATCGACGATCTTCCCCTTGCCCTCGTCGCCCCACTGGGCTCCGACGACCACGACGTTCGGCATGCGGCGAGCTCCTGTCTTCGGGTGGCACTCGCCGGCAGGACTCGGCCGGCGCGAGCGCGCTTCGAGCGCGCCAACAGGGGCGAATCTACCAGCAGCCGGGCGGCCGCGCTAGCGACGCCTTGACGCGGCGCTGGCGGCTTTCCGGGCCTTCGCGGGGTGGCGCTTCCGCTCCAGCGCCTGGGTGGCGAACTCCAGATCGATGCCGAAGCCGATGGCCGGCCCGGGTCTCCCGAACCGCCCCAGCAGCTCGTCGTAGCGGCCGCCGGCCGCCACCGCCGCCCCGGCCCCCGGGGCGTAGCCGGCGAAGGTGATGCCGGTGTAGTAGCCGAGCCCGCGGGCCTCGCCGAGGTCCACCGCCACCTCGCCGAGCCCCTGGCGCCTCGCCAGCTTGAGGGCCGCCTCCACCTCAGCCAGGGCCGGCGCGCAGGCCGGCACCGCCCGCGCGAAGGCCCGGGCGCGCTGCAGGGCGCGGTCTCCGTAAAGGCCCGCCAGCCGCGGCAGGGCCTCCCTGGCCTCGCGGACCCCACGCCCCCGGGCCGCCAGCCTGGTCAGCGCCCCTTCGTCCTTGCGGGCCAGGGCGTCCCAGGCGTCGGCGTGCCCCTGCTTCGGGAGCCCCGCGGCCTCGATGGCCGCCGCCGCGAAGCGGGCGTGCCCCACCTCGATGACGGCGTGACCCAGCCCGACCCTGGCGAGCGCCCTGGCGAGCACCACCAGCGCCTCGGCGTCCTGCTTCGGCCCGCCCACGCCCAGCAGCTCCACGCCGGCCTGGTAGACCTCGCGCGGCCGCCCTGCCCGGGCCTCGCGGGCGCGCAGCACCGGCCCGTCGTAGCAGAGCCGCGCCGGCGACGGCAGCGCGTCGGGGCGCGCGGCGTAGAGCCGGGCGATCTGCGGCGTGATGTCGGGCCGGATGGCCACCACCTCGCCGGAGCCAGGCTCGACGAACTTCATCACGTCGGCCAGCGCCGCCGCCGAGAGCCCCCGCTCCACCACGTCGAGCCGCTCCAGCGTCGGCAGGAAGAGGCGCCGGTAGCCGAAGCTGGCGAAGACCCGCTGCAGCCGCCCCGACAGCTCGGCCAGGTGGGCCGAGTGATCGGGGAGCAGGTCGCGCAGGCCGGTGGGGAGGGAGAGGTCGAGCATGGATTCCGGGGGAGCTAGAGGGTGATCACCTTCACGGTGCGGACGTGGGGCAGGGCCTTGACCCTGGCCAGCACCTCGGCCGTAGGCGTCGAGTCGATGTTGAGGAAGGCGAAGGCGCGGGTGCGATCGTCGGTGCGTGAGAGCGAGATGCGGGCGATGTTGACGCCGGCGGCCCCCAGCGTGGTGCCGAGGTTGCCGACCACGCCCGGGGCGTCGTCGTTCTCGCAGAGCAGCACCGTCCCCTCGGGCACCGCCTCGATCCGGAAGGCGCCGACCCGGACCAGGCGGGCCTCGGCCTTGCCGTAGACGGTGCCAGCCACGCTGGCCTCCCCGCCCTGCCCGCGGACCGTGACGGTCAGCAGCCCGGCGTAGTCCTGCGGCGCCGTCACCCGCTCCTCGCGCAGCGTGAGCCCGCGCTCGCGGGCCACCTCGGGCGCGCTCACCTCGTTGACTGGGGTCTCGCTGGAGTGGCGCAGCAGGCCGACCAGCACGTGGCTGGCCAGCGGCCGCGCCGGCGCCCCGGCCAGGTCACCGGCCAGCGAGACCACCACCTCGGTCGGCCCGGCCGGCGCCAGTTGCCCGGCCAGCGCCCCGAGCTTCTCGGCCAGCGGGAGGTAGGGACCGAGCTGGGCCAGCACCTCGGCCGGCAGGCTGGGGACGTTGACGGCGTTCTTGACGGCGCCGGTGGTGAGGTAGGCCGCCAGCTGCTCGGCGATGCCGACGGCCACCGCCACCTGCGCCTCCTCGGTGGAGGCGCCGAGGTGGGGCGTGAGCACCACGTTGTCGAGCTTGAAGAGCGGGTGATCGAGCGCCGCCGGCTCCTGCTCGAAGACGTCGAGCGCGGCCCCGCCGAGCTTGCCGGCGGCCAGCGCCGCGGCCAGCGCCTGCTCGTCGACGATGCCGCCGCGTGCGCAGTTGATGAGGAGCGCCCCCGGCTTCATGCGCGACAGCGTCTCGGCGTTGACCATGTGCCTGGTCTTGTCGGTGAGCGGGACGTGGAGCGAGATGACGTCGGCCTCGCCCCAGAGCGCCTCCAGCGTCACCAGCCGCACCCCGAGCTTGGCGGCCGCCTCGGGCGAGATGAAGGGGTCGTAGGCGATCACCTTCATCTTGAGGGCCAGGCAGCGGTCCACCAGGATCGAGCCGATGTTGCCGATGCCGACCACGCCGAGGGTCTTGCCGGACAGCTCGCGCCCCTGGAACTTCTTCTTCTCCCACTTGCCCGCCTTGACGCTGGCGGTGGCGGCGGCGACGTGCCGGGAGAGCGACAGCATCATGGCCAGCGCCAGCTCGGCCACCGTGGTCGAGGAGCCGCCGGGGGTGTTCATCACCACCACGCCCTTGCGGGTGGCGGCGGGCAGGTCGACGTTGTCGACGCCGACGCCGGCGCGCCCGACCACGCGCAGCCGCGACGCCGCCTCCAGCACCTTGGCGGTCACCTTGGTGGCGCTGCGCACCGCCAGCCCGTCGTAGAGCCCGATGATGGCCAGCAGCTCGTCCGGCTTGAGCCCGACCTTGACGTCGACCTCGAGGCCGGCGGCGCGGAGGATGGAGACGGCTTCGGGCGAGAGGTCATCTGCGACGAGGACACGGGACATGGAGCGCTCTCCTGGGATGCGGCGGTGTGGCGGGCCGGCGGCCTTGGGCGGTTCAGCGGCCGGGTGCACGCAGCCCGGCCAGCACCATGGCCTCGAGCTGCCTCTTGACCGCGTCGATCTGCTCCTCGGGAGGCCCCGCGGGCCGGACCAGCCCGACCACCAGGCCGGTGACGGTCATCTCCAGCGCCCCGAGGATGCCGGTGGCGGCCACCACCGGCTCGATGTCGGAGCGGAGCTCGCCGGCCTCCTGCCCCGCCTTGACGACGTCGGAGATGATGCCGATGGCGCTGAAGAAGGTCTCGGGGGTGGAGCCGGAGCGGAGCACTTTGGGGGTGCGGGCCACCTCCAGGATCAGCACCCGCACCGCGGTCGGGGCGGTCTTGAAGACGTCGAGCACGAAGCCGAGCACCCCGGCGATCTTGTCGCTGGCGCTCCCCGGCCCCTCCTGGATGGCCTTGAGCGCCGCCAGCAGGATGGCCCACTGCTCGGCGAAGACGCTCTCCAGGAGCTCGTCCTTGTTCTGGAAGTAGTGGTAGACGAGCCCGTAGGCCACCCCGGCGGCGCGCGCCACGTCGGCGATGCGGCAGCCGTGGTAACCCTTCTCGGCGAAGACCCGGACCGCGGCGTGCAGGATGGCGCGGCGCTTCTCCGGCTCCGGGGCGTCCGGCGGGAGGCGGCGCGGCGAGGCTCGTGGCGAGCGGGGCGATGTCACGGTGGCTCCAGGCAGGACGGGTCCGTTTGTAGCAGATGGCCCGCCGAGCCGGAAGCCGGGCCTCCCCGCGCCCCCAGGCCCTATTTGAAGCGGGTGGAGCCGATCTTCCCGATGTCGAGGTCGACCTTGAAGCTGGGGATGCCGCCGCACTCGTTGACCCCGACCGACACCCTGAGCTTGAAGCAGCGGCACGGCGAGTCCCACTCGGCCCAGCCGGTCTGCTGCTGCACGTGCCAGGGCCCGATGGTCCGGGCCGGGGCGCCGGCCTTGCAGGAGCCCACCTCGATGGTGCGGGCCGGAACCAGCACGTCGTAGCCGAAGCCGGCCGGGCCGATCTTGAGCTGGCCGCCGAGGGTCCCCGTGGCCAGCGCCTCGCCTGCGCTGGTGACGCTGCTCGCCTGGTCGAGCGGTCGGATCGAGATGGGCCGCGCATCGAAGAGGGCGTCGACCCCGGCGGAGGCGTGGCCCGAGCCGCCAGGGCCGAAGGCCAGCAGCCCGCCGTGGATCCCGTCGCCGCGGCCATCCCCGACGCTGAGGTTGAGCCGCAGCGCCGAGAAGCGATCGAGCCAGGAGGAGTGGGGCGGCTGCGGCGCCGCGTCCATCCGGCCCGCGGTCCAGAAGTAGACGTCGGCCTCGCCGGTGACGTAGCCGCGGGAGGCGACCGCGGTCACGTACCCCTCGGCCAGCTTGCCGCGCCCCAGGTCGATCTCCTGCCCCACCTCGCCGCGCAGCAGCAGCGCGTCGGGGGCGTGGAGCCAGGTGGCGAGCGCCACCCTCATCTGGTTGGAGCGGCCGGGCGGGGCCGCGGCGGCGTAGCGCGGGGCCACGAAGGCGGCCGTGGTGTTGGCCGGCTGGGCCGGGCCCCGGTCCCACTCGTCGTAGCCGAAGGCCGGCAGCGCCTTGCCGCTGACCGGGCTGGTCAGCATCCACTCCACTCGCGGCTCCAGCACGTGGCGCCAGGCGCCGTACCGCCGGCTCAGCAGGGTCGAGAGCTGGAGCCCGCCGACCCACCAGGCGTTGGCGAGCGCCCCCTGGTTGGCGTCGAAGACGTAGCCGAGGGCGGCGCCGCGCACCCACGGCGTCACCGAGAGCCAGCCGAGCTGGAGCGGCGCAGCCAGCGATGCCCGGGTGTCGATGCGAGTCACCGCGAGCCGCTCTCCCGGCTCCCAGCGCCCGTCCAGCTCGAAGGGATCGGCCGCGTTCCGGATCCATCCACGGTCGGCGGGCCCGACCCCGTCGCTCCCGCCGTCCGAGGTGACGCCGTGGAGCGGCGCGTAGCGCGTCGCCCCGGCGCGACCCGCCAGCAGCAGCGGCCCGGCCAGCGCCACCGGGGCCAGCGTCGCCGCCAGCGAGGGCCACCGCTGGAAGGCCGGCAACGACGCGCCGAAGAGCCCATTCTCGATCTTGCTGAGCGAGCCGTTGCCCGAGACCGGCTGCAGCCACCCGGCGCTGAGCTCCACCGAGACCTGCTCGGTCCGGTGGGAGAGCACCACGGCCGAGCGCCGCGAGGTGGCGTCGCGGATGCGGACGTCCGAGTTGAAGTCGCGCACGTAGAGCGGATCACCCACCAGGTCGAGGCTGAGCCGCAGCGCGGTCGCCTCGCTGAAGTGCTGCGACCACCCGCCACCGACGGCGAAGCGCAGCCCGGAGGCGCCGACGATCCCGGCCGCGGGCACCGCCTCGTTGTCGAGGTCATCCTGGAGATCGAGCCGGAGCATCATCCCCGCCTTCTCCGCCGGCGCCCAGCGCGCCTCGGTGGCGAGCCCCGGGCCACGCACAGAGGCGTTCCCGCTCCGGACCGCGGACGGCACCTGGCCGAAGGCATAGCTCGGCACCAGGGTCAGGTCGGCCGAGGGCCCCAGGGTCAGGAAGATGGGCTGGCCGACGGTCCAGCCGGTCGGGCCGGTCGAGCCGAGCACGGGGACCAGCAGGCCGGAGGCGCGCGACGCCAGCGGCACCGTGAGCCAGGGGAGCGTCATCACCGGCACGGCGTGGTCGATGAAGAGGAAGCGCGGGGTGACATAGAGGACCGGCCAGTCGAGCACGGCCTCCTGCCCCGGGCGGACCGTGGCGGTCCGGGCGCGCAGCTCCCAGGTCGGCGACCCGTCACCCAGGCAATCGCAGAGCGTGAGGCGGGCCTCCTGCAAGTTGAGCTTGCCGTCTCCGGCGCTGGTCACCTCGCGCCCCTGGGCGCGCAGCGAGTTGCGCCCGCAGCGGGCCGCCGCGTCGACAGTGGCCGCGTCGCCCAGCTCGGTGGGGCGGAGCTTGTAGTAGGCGACCACCTGGTGGGCCTCGATGGGGCCGTCGATGACCGCGTGGACCTCCTCGGCCGAGAGCACCCGGACCGGGTCGACCAGCAGGACTCCACCGCCGGCGGTCACCTCGCCGGTGCGAGGATCATAGGTGGCGGTCCTGGCCCGCAAGGTCACGGCGCCGCGCCGGATCACCACGTCGCCCTCCAGCCGGTAGGTGCCGGAGGCGACGTCGAAGATGGCGGTGGCGGCCTGGACCTTGGCGTCCCCACCCTCGACGGCTGAGGGCGCGGCGGCGGCGAGGAGCCCGGCCGTGGCCAGGGCGACGAGGATCGGCACCCAGCTACTCTACTGCTTCGGCGGCTGCTCCGGCGCCGCTTCCGCGCCCGGGGCCGCCTCGTCGCCGGCGGCCCTGTCGTCCGGGGCGACGACCAGCCCCTGCTCGTTCACGAGCGACTCCTCGGTGGGAGCCTTGCCGGACCGGGGCTCGGCCGTGGACGGGGAGACCCCGGCGGCCTGCGAGGAGGCGTCGGCCGG
>JANYBC010000169.1 GCA_025360965.1 Anaeromyxobacter sp.
GGTGGCCACCGGACCGGCCGCCGGGTCCGTGGCCGTGGCCACCCCTCCCGCAACCGCGCCGCCTCCGCGGCTCTCTGGAGGCGGCTCCCCGCTCAACTTCGACATGAACGGGAAGATCTACATGAAGTACATGTACCAAAACGACGCCACCCAGGGCTGTCTGTCCATGTCGAACCCGTTCTGGGTGGACAACATCGGCGGGCACAACGGGGCGTGCACCGAGTTCGAGATGAACATCAAGGCGCGCGTCTCCGACAAGGTGAGCGCGGGCGTCCGCCTGCAGAGCCGCTGGGGCGCGCTCTGGCAAGACTGGTGGGAGAACGGCGATCTCAAGGTGGGCGTCGCCGACACCTCGGGCGAGAGCCTCGGCATGAACCACGCCGCGTACATCAAGCTGCGCTCGGCCTTTGCCCGCGTGGCCCCGCCCATCCCCACCGTCTCGTGGATCACCATCGGCTCGACCGACTTCTCGATGTGGAACGAGTGGACCATCGGCAAGGCCCGCTACATCGACCGAGACAACGGCAACGGCGTCTTCGTCGAGGGCGAGGCGATCAAGGGCGGCCTGCTCAGCTACACCACCGGCGCCATGGCGCTCCCCAAGCTCTGGGCCGGCCCGGGCTGGCAGACCGGCCTCTCCTACAACGACCCCAAGGCCTCGCTCTACGGCACCGACTGGGCCTTCGCGGTCAAGCTGGAGAGCCGGCCCACCGAGGACCTGCGCCTGAAGCTGATCGGCAGCCTCATCCAGGACTGGGAGTCCGACAAGTACAGCCCCATGCTCACCGGCGACGCCTCGGCGTCCCGCGGCGCCGACCACTCGGTCGGGCTGGTCAGCCGCTTCCGTGGCGTCAACGCCACGCTCGACGGCAACTGGACCCCCTCGGCCTGGGACTTCCTGGCGGTCTCGGGGATGGTCGCCTACTCGTCAAACAACGTGAACCCGGAGTACGCCACCAACGCCGTCCGCAACGGCCAGGGATTCTCGCCCATCGTCTTCAAGACCGACGCCGCCGGCAACCCCGTCGCCTCCAGGGACTTCGCCGCCAAGGGGCTGGTGGAGCTGATGGACCCGCTTCAGGCCGGGCTCTCGCTCAAGGTCGAGGGCTTCTACATCGGCGCCGAGTACAACGCCGTGATGGGCTCGCGCCGCGAGGCCGACGTGCTGCTGACCGACGGCATCATCACCGGCGGCTTCACCCGCGGCGGGCAGCTGCCCACCCTCAACATCGCCAACGAGTTCCAGGACTGGGACGAGCCCTGGTACGAGTCCTGTATCGGCTGGCGGGGCGTCACCGGGGTGCTGGAGTATGTCTCGGGCGCGCTCAAGCTGACCGCCGAGGGGACCTTCATCGGCTACAACACCAACGCCCAGGGGCGCGACGTCAAGAACCAGTACCCGGACTTCCTCTACACCAACGGGTTCACCGACACGACCGCCTTCACGGCCGCCTCCGATTACGCCAACGTCTACGCCCGCGGAAAGGACCCTCGCAGCGTCTACGCCGAGTTCCAGGACCGCTCCACCTACCTGGGGGTGGTCAACGCCCAGTACGCCCTGCCCTTCTGGTCGGGCGCTACCCTGGTCGGCAAGGCCAAGTACGTCCACGACTTCGACGGCCGCAACAAGAACTACACCTCCCAGGTCGGCGGCATCACGACGGCCACCCCCAAGGCCGACGACTACCTCGGCAAGATGTACATGGGCTTCATCTCCCTGGCGCTCCAGCCGACCAATGAGCTGAAGACCACGCTGGGCTACGAGTACTCCTGGTGGACCGAGGCCAACCGGGTCGGCTCCCAGACCGGCGGCTACTACAACGACAACACGCGCCGCCACACCGCCCGCGCCGGCCTGACCTACCTCTTCGGCGGCGCCAACCTCTCCTACAACATCGAGTACTTCCACAAGGACCTGCTCCGCGATCAGACCGCCAACTACAATCAGGTCTGGAACGTGTGGCGGTCCAAGGCGACCTTCGAGGTGGCGTGGTGATGCGCAAGCTCATTCCGATCGGATTCGTCATGCTCGCCGCCCTGACCGGCTGCGGGCTCGAGGGCGTCTTCTCTGGCGCGGCCCACCAGCCGCACCTCCGGCCCGCGTCCACCATCAAGGGAGCGGCCTTCGCCGGTGTGACCCCCGAGAAGGTGGCCGTGCTGGACGGCGAGGGCAACGCCCTCACGCCGTTCTGGCTCGCCGCCGGCGGCTCCCCGCCCTCCTACGAGGCCCGGCTCCCCTCCGCCAAGTACGCCTTCCTCAGGATCCAGGCCCGCGGCGGCAACACCATCTGGCGTGCCTTGATCCCGTCGGTCGGCGAGG
This sequence comes from Anaeromyxobacter sp., assembly GCA_025360965.1. Classification (GTDB taxonomy): domain Bacteria; phylum Myxococcota; class Myxococcia; order Myxococcales; family Anaeromyxobacteraceae; genus JADKCZ01. The sequence goes on from JANYBC010000169.1 coordinate 2,321, forward strand.
AGTCGCTGGCCCCCGCGGTCGATCTCGACGCCCGCAACATCACTGAGACGCTCATCGTCGAGGCCTGGCTGAGCGCCAAGGGGCAGAAGTTCAAGCAGCTCAACGCCTCCGCCTACCTCGGCAACGGCATCGACACCGGCACCAGGTCCCTGATCCGCCGCGACATGGACACCGTCGGCTCGCCAACCCAGCTGCTGCTCGCCATGGTGGAGCGGATCCTCACCCGCAGCGACACCACCTCCACGGCGGTCGACGCCGACTTCTTCGACTTCCCCAAGCTCAACAGCTCCTGGGTGGTCACCACCAGCCCGCTCGGCGCCGGCTTCCTCGCCCTCAACTCGCTCGACTACGACGGCGACGGGGTCAAGGAGACCACCAGCGCGAAGTTCGACGTCCAGCTGGCAGCGGTGGCCCAGCTCTACAAGCCGGACGGCTGCCCGGATCCGACCCGCATCCGCGTCATGTTCACGGCCGACTTCCGCCCCGGTGGCCAGGACGGCACCTGCGGCGTGGTGAACCGCTTCAAGTGGGCCACCGACAAGCCGGGCAAGCAGCTGTTCTTCGTCGGCTGGATCCACGCCGACTCGCCCATCCAGGAGCCGCAGTGGGCCCTGCCGCTGGGCAACGGCACGCCCAACACCATCGCCATGTACGACGATGGGACCAACGGCGACGAGGTGGCCAATGACAACGTCTGGACGCTGGCGGTCGACCTGCCCCGCAGCCTCCGCATTGGCTACAAGTACACGTGGGGGACCCGCGGGGCGCCCTGGACCGGCAGCGAGGAGTGGCCAGGCAACTCCCGCCTCCTCGAGGTCTTTGACGAGAACGGCGACAACTTCGTCTACCGGCGCGACGTCTTCGGCGACGAGGCGACCAACAAGGACAAGATGAACCTGAACGGCAGCCTGGTCGGCAATGTCATCACCTGGACCACC
>JANYBC010000192.1 GCA_025360965.1 Anaeromyxobacter sp.
GACGCTGGAGACGAGGGTGGCGGTGGTGGAGGCCTTGTTGACCACCTGCGAGATGCTGCTCGAGGTGCTGGCGCTGAAGCTCGCGGCGCCGCCGTAGCTGGCGGTGAGTGTGTGGCTGCCGACGGCCAGGTTCGAGACGGCTAGGGTGCAGGCGCCGGCCGCGAGCGTACAGCTTCCCACCACGGTGACCCCGTCGAGGAAGTTGACGGTCCCGGTGGGTGCGGGCGGCGGCGGGCCGGCCGCGACCCCGGTCACGGTGGCGGTGAGCGTGGTGGGCTGGCCGAAGAGGGTCGGGTTGGTGCCCGAGACGAAGGTGGTGGTCGATCCCATCTTGTTGACCGTCAGGTTGGCGGCGACGGTGTTGCTGAGCAGGTTGGAGAGGCCGCTCGGCGGGATGAGGTTGACCGTGTTGACGAGCACCTGCCCGGCGGCCGCGGCCGTGACGGTGGCGGTCACCGTGTAGGTGATGGACGAGCCCTTTGGGAAGGTGGCGATGGTCTCGGCGAGGTTGCCGGTGCCGCTGGTGCGAGGGAGCACCGGGGCGCCGAAGCCGGTGTTGGTGGTGGTGGCGGTCCAGCTGACGTTGGAGAGGCTGGCCGGGAAGGCATCGTTGATGATCGTGCCGCCGGCGGCGTTGGTCGGGTCGTTGGAGATGGTGATCGTGAAGGTGACGGTGTCGTTGACGCTCACGGTGGTGGGCGCCACCGCCTGGGTGATGGCCAGGTTGGCGGGCAGGTCCACCCTGACGTTCCGGACCTCGTGGAAGTTTGTCGAGCTCCCGGTCGAGCCGGAGAAGCCCATCTTGAACGTGGCCGGGAGGGCGGCCTGCCCGGTCGCCGTCGAGAGGTCGTAGGCGTTGATGACGGTCAGGAAGCCGGCGCCGAAGTCGAGGGAGACGGTGATCCTCTGGTTCACGATCGCGATGCGCGCCTTGCGGGGCGTGGCGCGAGGCACGTTATCGATCCTGGCGCTGGCCTGCACGGAGGCCACGGTCCTGCCGGTGAGGTAGCGGAAGGCGGTCTGCTGGGAGTTGACCGCGGCGGTGGTGCCCGAGCCGCGGATGACCACCGACTGCGCGATGGCCCCCGGGGAGGCGGTGCCCGACTCGCAGTTGGAGAAGTTGCCGAACTCGTCGAAGCCGATGCCGACGTAGCCGTTGGTGACGCCCGGGTTGACCACGGTCTCGGCGCCGTTGCAGGGGGCAACGTTGCTGTACTTGGCGGCGTAGCCGAGCGAGCCGCCGGAGGAGCCGACCGTCGGTGCCGCGGTGGCGCCGTCGATCAGGTAGAAGCTGAAGCCATCGGCGCCAGTACCGCCATAGTCGGCGTAGTCGAAGGTGATGGTGATGCCACTGGTGGAGAGGAAGCTGGTGTTGTAGATGGCCGAGCCGGCCTGGTTGGTGGTGGCGTTGGTGAGCCGCAACCAGCCGGCGCCGTCTGCGTCGATGGCGTTGGCGGCGGTCAGGACCGCGCCGGGGAGGATCGACCAGCCCGGCGCCGTCGTGTTCATGAACGACTCGGTGATGGGGAACTGGGCGCGGGCGGGCGTCACGGCGCAGAGCGCGGCGGCGACGAGCGCGATCCTGATCGCGGCGTTGATGCGGACGGAAGTCATCGGAACCTCGTGACGCCGGCGCGCTCGCAGGGACGAGCGGTCGGGGCGGCGTCAATTGGTCCCAATCTAGTCGGTCGAACACCCTTCAGCCAGCGCACGACCTCGTGACACCGGGTGAAGCGAGATGGAAAGGTGCGAGGAGGTACCGGGAGGTGCTTCGATGTGCCGCGCCGTGCCGGAAGGTGCGCGGAGGTGCGCGGAGGTGTGCCAGAGCCGTTACTCGCAGTTGATGACGCCGATCACGTCCCGTTCCGGACGCGATGGTCAAGCGGTAGCCAGGGAGGCGCCCCGGCCGGCTACCCCTTGCGCAGCCCCTCCAGCAGCTTCTGGTGACGCCGGTCCTGCTTCGCCATCGACTCGAAGAGCCGCGCCGTGGTCGGCCCGGCGCCCCTCGCGAGCTCCTCGGCGTGGACGTGTGAGAGCCGCTCCTCCAGCTTCACGAGCCGGTCGAGGATGCCCATCAGGTCACCGGGCCGGCGCTGCGTGCTGGCCTCGGCGAGGAAGGCCTGGTACTCGTTGGCCGCCGCCTGGATGCCGGCCGCGGCCTGGGTCACGAGCTGGTTGGCCCAGGCCGAGCCGCGCAGCGCGGCGGCCAGGAGCTGGATGCGCCGGCCGTGCTCCTGCTCCTCGGCCGCCAGGCCCAGGAAGAGCTCCCGGACGCCTGGCGGCGTCGACTCGTGCGCGGCCAGCGTCTCGTAGAGCCGGTGAGCCAGGACCTCGACCCGCTCCGCCTGCTTGAAGAACTCGTAGTTGGTCACGGTGGCTCCGGGGAGACGATCTTACCATTTGCCGCAGGGTGCGTGCATTTGGCGCAGAGGAGCACGCAAACGAAGTCGGCCATGAGAAGGTCGTAGTAACGGTAGGTCCGGACGGCCGGGGCGGCGGACATGGTCACCAACGGAAACGGATGTGCGTCGTGAAGATGACTCTGGGCTGGCCGGGAGGCTCCGAGGAGCTCCCCATGGTCGACGTCTACATACCGATGATGAAGGCGGCGGCCATCATATCTGCGGGGCAGCTCCGGCTCTTCGAGGCCCTGGCCGCGGGCCCCCTCCCGGCCGGCCGCCTCGCCGAGGCCATCGGCGCCAGCGAGGTTGGCGTGACCCACCTGGCTGACTTCCTGGTAGCGCTCGGCTACCTGCACGAGGACCAGGCCGGCTACTCCAACAGCCGGCGGGCCACCCGCTGGTTCACGGTCGGGGGCGACGTCGACTACACGGCCGGGCTGCTCTGGACCGCCGAGTCCTGGGGGCTGATGGGCCAGCTCACCGAGGCGGTGCGCAAGGGGGCGCCGGAGAAGTCGCTCTGGAGCTCGATGCAGGAGCGGCCACACTGGGGCCCGATCTTCTCCAGCTACATGCAGGCCTTCGCCCGCCACCTCGGCCCGGACCTGCTGGCACGGGTGACGCCGCCCGAGGGGGCGCGGCGCATGCTCGACCTGGGCGGCTCGCACGGGCTCCACTCGGTCGGCTTCTGCCGCGCGCACCTGGAGCTGGAGTCGGTCATCGTCGACTTCCCCAGCGCGCTCACCGAGACCGAGGCCATGCTGCGGCGCGAGGGGCTCTCCTCGCGCATCACCGTCCGGCCCGGCGACCTGCTCCACGGCGACTGGGGGACCGGCTACGACCTGGTGCTCTACCTCTCGGTGGCCCACAACCAGACCCCCGAGGACAACGCCCGGGTGCTCCGCCACATCGGCGCGGTGCTGCGCCCCGGCGGGCTGCTGGTGATCCACGAGTACCTGACCGGCGCACCGCTCGACGTCTACGACGCCGCCTTCCGGCTCACGCTGCTGACCGAGACCGCCACCCGCACCTACGGGCTCGAGGAGTTCGCCGCCTGGCTCGACGCCGCCGGCTTCGAGCCCCCGGTGCGCCAGGACCTCGAGCCCCGCGAAAAGGGCTCGCTGCTGCTGGCGCGCCGGCGCTGAGGCCGGGGAGATCTATGGCCTGGCCGCCGCGCTGCCGGCCTTCTTCTCGTCCATCTTCTTCCTCAGCTCGAGGCACGGGTCCTCGCGCTCGGCGCCCGGCGTGAAGATGACGTAGTCGTAGGGGAGCGCCGCGCCAGGCCCTTCGGCGTAGTCGTCGGGGTGGAGGAACCCGGCCTGGACCTCGAGGTGGCCCACCGCCACCACCGCCTTGCCCGGCAGCTCCCGGACCAGCCAGGCCGGCACACCCCGGTCGTGGCGGGCGTGCCCGTCACCAGCCAGGCGCGGGTGTCGTCCGGCAGCGTCCCCACCCCCTGCTTCATCACCTCGCGGGCGGCGGGGCGGGGGAGGTTGGCCGCCACCAGGCGCAGCCGGGCGGCGAGCCCGGCCTCGAAGATGGGCCGGTAGAGCGTGAACTCGGGCCAGCCGCCCTTCGACCACTCGACCGCCTCGGCGATCCCGTCTGCAGTGACTCCGGGTGCGGCCTGCGCGGCGTCGAGCGTGGCCTGATCGATCCAGCGCCGCCCCCTCACGTCGAGGATGCGCCCGGACAGCGGGTGCTGGCGCAGCAGCGGCGACGACCAGTCGGGGCCGTACGGGCGCGGGTCGCTGGCGCGGGGTGTCAGCGGGCGGGTGGCGCAGCCTGCGGCGAGGCTGCCGGCCAGCACCAGGCCGGCGAGTCGGGAGGGGGCCATGGCCACCGATGGTAGCCGGTCCGGCGAGGGTGCGCTCCTACCCGCAGCCGCCCTTGACCGCAGTCCGGGTCTGCAGCTTCACCTTCTTGTCGAAGGCGTAGCTCGGCCAGCGGATGTCGGCGTGCTCGCCATGCCCGTCGGGGGCCGAGGCGGGGGACTGGCACGGCACGCGGAAACCGCGTGAGACCGGCAGCTCCGGCCAGGCGGCCGGCAGGCTGGCGCCGGTGGCGAAGGCGAAGCGCCAGGCCGGAGGGATCCCCTCGACGGCGGCCAGCGGCTCGGCGACGCAGGCCGGCGGAGCGTAGAGCTCCAGCCAGCGCTCGACGCCGCCCTCCACCACGTAGAGGTTGCCGACCCCGAGCGCCCGCAGCTCCTTCCAGGCTGCCAGCCCCCCGGCCTCGCCGTGGCCGATGAGGAAGGAGACGGTGGAGGGCGGCCGCGCCAGCAGCTCGTTGAGCCGGGCTCCCCTGGTGAGCGCCGCGGCCTCGACCCGGCGGCTGCCGCCGACATGGAAGAGGTTGAAGTCGTGCTCGTCGCGCAGGTCGAGCAGCTCCACCTTGAGGTTGAGGTCCTGCTTGAGCGCCACCACCTCGGCCGGGTGGACGAAGAGGCCCCGCCCCTCGACCGGGCGCCGCGCCTCGGCGCCCAGCAGGTCGAACTTCTGCGCCGGGGTGGGCTGGCCCCTGGCCATCACCACCACGCTCACCAGCAGCAGCGCGCTCCCGGTGGCCAGCAGGGCGCGGCTGGGCCGGAGCGACACCTCGGCCCAGGGGCGGCCATGGCCGAAGACCTGCTCGGCCAGCTCGCCGCCCCAGAAGAGCGCCAGCGCGATGAGCACCACCAAGAACACGGTCACGCCCACCGGCAGGCCGAACCACTCGGGCAGCGTGAAGCGCCCCATGTTGGAGGAGATGAAGAAGTTCTCGTAGCTCCCCACCGTCTCGCCGAAGAGCCAGACGCCGATGAGCGCGCCGAGCAGGAAGACCATGCCGTCGATCTTGAGGGTGGCGGTGGCCACCAGCGTGGTGCCCGGGCAGAAGCCGCCCAGCACGAAGCCGACTCCCATGATCAGGCCACCGACGACGCCCGGCCAGAGGTAGGTAGGGTTGACCCAGACCCGGCTCATGTCGAGGAGGCCGAGGCCGGTGGCGCCGGCCAGCAAGACTGCGGCCACCACGATGGCCGTGAACATGACCTTCAGCACGGTCATGTCCTTCAGGTAGAACTGGGCCGCCAGCTTGCGGGTGTCGCCGAAGCCGCCCAGCTCGAGGGCGGCGCCGAAGCCGAAGCCGACGGCGCCGAAGACCAGCGCGTTGGCGATGGTGCCGGAGAGGCTGGAGAGGTCGTATGGGGCCATGGCGTCTCCCTTTCAATTCCAGAGGCGGCGCGCGAACCAGGCCACCGCGTAGCCGGAGGCGAAGATGGAGAGGGCGAAGGCCCAGCTCCCCACCGACAGCACCGCGCCGCCGGAGAGGGCCTGGCCCGAGGTGCAGCCGCGGGCCAGCCGCGCGCCGTAGCCCATGATGGCCCCGCCCAGCAGGGCGAAGACCACCCGGGTCGCGGTGGTGATGTTCGGGCCCTTGCGGAGCTCCAGCTTGACGCGGCGGTTGAAGAGGCCCGAGACCAGTCCGCCGGCCAGCGCGCCCAGCAGGATGTAGACGCCCGAGTAGTCCCAGGTGTTGCGGTTGCCGCCCGCCATCTCGGCGAAGTAGGCGGTCCGGTCCACGTGGGCCGGCGCGATCCAGTCGAGCAGACCGGTCTGGATGTGCGAGAGGGCCGCCGAGGCGCCCAGGCCACCGCCGGTGACGTAGAAGCTGGCGAAGAGCACCGCGCCCAGCAGGGTGCCGGCCAGGTAGGGATTGAGGTAGGGACGAGGAGGTCTCGGTAGGCTCATGTGCCGCTCCGCTCGCTGCTGGAGGTCTCGGCGTGGACCTCGCCGAAGCCGGTGATCATGGCGGTGAGGTGCTCGGTCGGAGTCGGCCCGGTGGTGACCAGATAGGCGTGGAGCACGAAGAAGGTGAGGAAGAGCCAGGAGCCGAAGTTGTGGAGCGGGGCGATGACGGAGAGCCCGCCCACCGCCGCCGCCACCGCCGGCCAGGTGCCGGTGGCCCAGATGAGCAGGCCGGTGACGATCTGGAGCGGGAAGAGGACGTTGAGCAGCGCCAGGTAGGTGAGCTGCTGCAGCGGGTTGAGCTTGTGGCCGGGCGCGTTGCTCGGGTGCTCCCCGCCGAAGAAGATCCCCCGCGACTGGTAGGTCATGTGCTCCAGCACGCGGGCCGCCAGCCCCCGCGGCGAGGGGATGAAGTTGCGGATGGCCTTGGTGGTGAGGTGGTAGAAGAGCGACAGGAAGGCGTTGGCCATCAGCACCACGGCGAAGACGTTGTGCCAGGAGACGGCGCGCGGCAGGTCGAGGAGCAGGTGGCGCCCGGAGTTGTGGATCTCCAGGCCGCTGCCGATCAGCAGCACCCCGGAGAGCGCCATGGTCCAGTGCCAGATCCGCTCGTACCGGCCGAAGAGGTAGGCCTTCTCCCCGCGCCGGTGGGGCTCGGCCGCGTCGCGGCGGCGTCGCAGCGTCCAGCGCGCCAGCCCATGTGCGGCCGCGCCGAGGAAGGTGGCGACGAAGAGGCCGAAGCCGAGGCTGTTGGAGAGCCCCTGCCGCGAGTGGCCGAGCACGTGGAGGTCCCCCGGCGCGCTGCCCCCCTCGCGCAGCAGCAGCAGGCCGCCGCCAGGGGCCTGGCTCAGTGTGCCGGACAGGTCGAGCCGCTTCCCGTCGGCGGGGCGGGGCGGCTCACCGCCGGGGAGGTAGCCAGCCACCGTGAAGGGGGCCGAGAGGCGGGAGTCGCCAGCGTGGCACTCATCGCAGGCGCGCAGCGCCCGGTCGCGGGCCGGCACGCCGTGGGCCAGCGGGACGGTGTCGAGCGTCCCCTCGATGGCCGGCTCGATCAGGCCGGCCGCCCTGAGCCGGTCCGCGATCAGCACCGTCTTGGCCCGACTGTCGAGCCGCAGCTCCAGTTCGTCGAGCCGCCCGTCGCCGTTGGCGTCGAAGAGCGCCTTGACTGCGGCGGCGTGGTCGCTCCCCTCGATGAAGACCTCCAGCACCTTGCTCCAGGGCACCTCGAGGTGGTTCGGGCCCGAGACCCAGGCGTAGCGGGTCACGGTGTTGACCGGGGCCAGCCGGGCTGTGCCGTCCCCCTCGACCCGGGAGACGAGCAGGGGGCGGAACGGCCGCACCGTGGCGGCGTTGAGCGGCTCGCCGGGCTGCCGCACGACGTTCCGGTAGCGAATGGCCGGCCTCCCCTGCAGGGTGGCGACGGTGGCGTCGACCAGCTCGGCCACCGGTCCCATGGGGGAGGAGAGGTGGCAGGCGGCGCAGGCCACCACCGCCATGTGGCGCTCCCGGTAGGGGAGGAAGTCGTGGGCCTTGAGGGCGTCGTGGCAGTCCCGGCAGGAGGGCTCGGCCAGGCGGTGGTCGGGGCGGAGCAGGAACTCGGCGCTGCTGGGCCGGCGCGGGTCGGTGGTCAGGTAGACCAGGGACTTCTTCCTCTCCACCGAGCGGCCCGGGTCGTTGGGGGCGTAGTGGCAGCCGGCGCAGTCGACGAGCTTGGCGGCGTGCACGTCCCAGGGCGAGCCGAGCCCTGCCTTCCCCTCGAGGTTGAGGAAGGCCTCGGACATCTTCTGTGGGGCGACGATGGCGCCTTCACCCATCGTCATGCGGTAGACGGCGCCCCGCCCGGGATCGGCCGACTCGATGTCGGCCGGCAAGGCCACCGGGGTGGTGGCGTCGAAGGCCAGGCCGTGGCAGGCGGCACAGTTGGCGGCGCGCGGCTTCCCGAGCCGGAGGGCCTCGCGCTTGAGCCGCCCCTCGGCGTCGAGCGTGGCCTCCCGCACGTCGAGCGCGCCGCCGTCGGCGTGGCACTGGATGCAGGCGGTCTTCACCTTGGCGGCCGCATGGCCGGTGTGGGCGCCGATCCAGCTGGCGTCATGGCAAGCCCCGCAGGTGGCGTCGCTCGACATGGCGGCGGCGGTGCGCACCTTCTTGCCGGCGGCGTCGAGCGGCGCGAAGGACGGGTGGATGGGGTTGACCGGCTGCTGGGCGAGCGCCGGCGCGGCCGCCGCCAGCGTCGACAGCAGCAGGGCCGCCAGGGCGCGCCTCACGGCCGGCCTCCGGTCTTGATGGGATCGCCGCCGTAGCCGAGGGCCTTCCAGTCGAGGCGGCCCTTGTCGCCGTGGCAGTCGGTGCAGCCGAGCGCCTGGGCCTTGGGCGCCACCAGGTGCGAGAGCGGCCAGTACATGTCGGTCTCGGCGAAGCCGACCTTGCCGCTGAAGGGGATGCCAGAGGCCTTGGCGCCGAGGGCGAAGGAACTGGGCCAGTCGAAGGTGGTCCAGTAGCCGCCGGCGCCGCCAGTGACCGGCGGGAAGAGGTAGTCGTTGCCGGCGTCGTAGGGCTGCTTGCCGCGGTGGACCTTGAAGGGCCAGATCCTGGCGGTCTTGTCGGAGATGCTGCCTTGCAAGGGGTTGAGCGTGGTGACCTGCTTCGGGTCGATCTTGTCGCCCAGCAGGTAGCGCCCCACCGTGCCGTTGAACCAGCGGTACTCGGGCAGCGCGTCCTGCTGGTAGGTGAACTCACCCTTGATCTTCAGGTAGCTGTGCGGGTCGTCGCGGCGGCCTTTGTCGCCGGCCTTGCTCCAGTCCCAGTTGGCCTTGGTCGGGATCCTGCTGGCGTAGGTGGGGATGTGGCAGGTCTGGCAGGCGACCGCCGCGAGGTGGCGATCGATCCGCTCGTCGGCGTGGCGCTTCGCGAGGTGGCAGTCGGTGCAGGCCACGCCGTGGGCGTCCTCCACGCTCACCGAGAAGGCCCGCCCCTGGATCTGGTGATCCGGCGCCTTGTGGCAGTCGACGCAGGCGAAGCCGTGCCCGCCCATGTGGACGTCCTCCTCCTCGAAGGGGTGCGCCAGCGAGGAGTCGAGGTCGCCGTGCTTGACGGCCTGGCCGCCGCCGCCGTAGGCGTGGCAGCCGAGGCAGTTCTCGCGCCGGGGCGTGCCGACCGAGCGGGCCGCCGCCACCAGGTCGGTCTCCTTGGTCGGCACCCCGCCCACCCCCTTCACGTAGGTGTTGGTCGACTCGTGGCAGACCAGGCAGTCGACGTTCTCCTTCCTCGTGAAGTCGAAGGTCTCGTCGACCCACCCGTAGCCGGCGTGGCACTTCATGCAGCTCTTCTCGTTGCCGCGCGTGGCGATGCAGAAGTTGTTGAGCAGGTTCTTCTTTCCAATCCGCACCTTCCCCGGGCGGCCCGGGATCTCGCCCTCCTCGCCGAGCCAGAGGTAGTGCGAGGAGCGCATCACCTCTGCCGCCTTCGGGTGGCACTCCAGGCACCGGAGGGTGACCGCCTGGGGCGTGGCGAACGGGCCGGTGATGACCGGGGCGTGATCGAAGTGGGGCCTCACCGCCTTGGGCCGGAGCGTGACCGCCTCGGGCCCGTGGGAGCGCCCTGGCCGCAGCGACACGGCCATCACTGCGGCGCCGAGCAGCACGACCGCCACCACCAGCGCCACCAGCCAGACGTTGCGCCGCCCTGGGGCGGTCCTCGGCTCGACCATGTCGTCCACGCTCCCGTTCGGGTGGTCTGAGCCGAGGACCTCCGCGGAGGTTCCGGACATGATGACGCAGGCCGTCAGTAGGTGGCAGACCGGCGCGAGCCGCCCCATTCCCCTTGGCGGGACGCCGGCTTTCGAGGAGACTCCAGCCTCCGAAGCGCGGCCCCCGGCCGCGGCGAGAGACCAACCATGAACGTGCTCCTCACTGGCGGCTGCGGCTTCATCGGCTCCAACCTGGTCCGGCTGCTGCTCGCCGAGCGGCCCGGCTGGCGCGTCGTCAACCTCGACAAGCTCACCTACGCCGGCAACCCCGAGAACCTCGCCGACCTGGCCGGGAACCCGCGCTACCGGTTCGTGCGCGGCGACATCTGCAACGGCGAGCTGATCGCCGATCTCTTCCGCAACGAGAAGTTCGACGCCGTCATGCACCTGGCCGCCGAGAGCCACGTCGACCGCTCGATCCTGGCGCCCTCGATCTTCATCGAGACCAACGTCCGCGGCACCCAGGTGCTGCTCGAGGCGGCGCGCGAGTTCGGCGTGCAGCGCTTCCTCCACGTCTCCACCGACGAGGTCTACGGCTCGCTCGGGTCCACCGGCCTCTTCACCGAGACAACGCCGCTCGACCCCTCCTCGCCCTACTCGGCCTCCAAGGCCTCCTCCGACCTGCTGGCGCTGGCCTACGCCACCACCTTCAAGCTGCCGGTGGTGGTGACCCGCTGCTCCAACAACTACGGCCCGTGGCAGTTCCCCGAGAAGCTCATCCCGCTCATGATCGCCAACGCCGTCCGCGACCTGCCGCTGCCGGTCTACGGCGACGGCATGAACGTGCGCGACTGGATCCACGTCGAGGACCACGCCCGCGGCCTGCTGGCGGCGCTGGAGAAGGGCGTGCCGGGGCAGGTCTACAACTTCGGCGCCAGCAGCGAGCGGCACAACATCGACATCGTCAAGCTGGTGCTGAAGCTCACCGGGAAGCCCGAGTCGCTCATCAGCTACGTCACCGACCGGCTCGGCCACGACCGGCGCTACGCCATCGACGCCGCCA